>JACDDJ010000141.1 GCA_013817065.1 Acidobacteriota bacterium | reverse complement strand
CTCATGGACCTGGCCGCTCTCATCGTCCGACCACCCGCTCTTGAGAGACGCGCACATCGCCACCGGCATCGCCAACGCGCTGACGCCGGCGCAGGCGCGCGTCGGCGGCTGGGTCGAGGTGTCGCCTCTTTCGATTCTGGACATCCGCGCGGGCGTCGATCCGTCGGCCTACTTCGGGACCTTCAATGCGCTTCAGAGCTTCGAACGCTACGACGAGCCGTTCGACAAGGACGACAGGGACGCACGGGGAGGAGCCAAGGCCGGCAGGGGCGCGAGGACATACGTAGCGCCGACCTTGAAACTCAAAGCCGGGCCGGTCCTCGCGGCGGCCACTTCGGAATTCGAGTGGTGGCGGTCGAACGCAAAGGGCGTGATGTTCTACGAGCCGACCCGTGACACGCTGCTCAAGTCCGATGGAGACCGGCTCGTGACATCGACGAGCGTGCTGATGTATCAGACGCAGATGAGGTCCGGCACGCTGTCGGCAGGCTTGATCTACAACTTCATGAACGTCTTCGATGCGCCCGAGAATAGAATTCGGAAGCTCGGCGTGATCGGCGTCCGCGAGTTCGCCGGCCGGCGCCTCCATCTGCCGAACGCGCGCCTGACGATGGTGGTGGCGAAGTACCTCGAAGATCCCTCGAAAGAGGGTCAGTGGACTGCGGCGATGGCGGTCGGGTTTCGCACGCGCTGACATCCGACAGGCTGAACGAGCCGATGGCCTCTGGGCACAAAGGCCACCAGTTTCACGACCACGCTGCGCGGTTGGGATCGTACAAGACCGTGTCTGGCTGTGATTTTGTCACGCCCCGCAGCGGGCGCGTCGCTGAACCAGCAAGCCCGGTTGCCAGTTCAGCGACGGACGACCGACCTGATCGTCGCGATCCGGATGGCCGCATCCGAGTTACGGACGCTCGCCTCGTTCGGTGGGCTGTTTACCGGCGTGCCAGAGGGTGATCCGGGGTCACCCATCCCTGGCAGTCCTGGGTCGGAACAAAGGATCCCGAAGGCCTCGGCGCCGACGGCTGGCCGGCTGGGCAGGGACCGGTGGGCGGCTGCTGCCCGGGAGGCGGGGCTCCCGAGTGCGTGACCACTCCGTGAAACGTCTCCGTGCCGTAGTGGTTCGTCGCTGCTAGCCCTCCGATGATCATTTCGAAGTTGCTGTAGGAAATCGCGTTGCCCCCCTTGATGGTGACCTGCACAGGAGACCCGGAAAAAGCGGACTGCAGGTTGCCGTTACCCGTGAATGTCCCGGGCCCACTGATAGTGAGGATAGAGTTCCCGTTGGCGTTTACGGTGATGGCGACGTCACCCTCGACAATCGACACATGGTGGGTGTGAGCGACGCTCACACCCGGAAAGAGGGGAGGATTGTCCCTCGGCACCCCGATCATGGCCGCCGAGAAGTCCCCTCTGCTGGGACCTTTGAGCTGCAGGGACCATTCCCCTGACACGTGCCAGCGTTCGCCGTTGGTCACGAGATAGTCGTGAATCATTCCGCGAAGCTCCTGCGGTGCCGCCGGTTGGGCCAGTCCCTGACCGCTCAACGCAAGGACAACGGCCACGAGCGACGTCACACGCCATAGCATCCTGCCGTACATGGGAGCTCTCCTCGCTGGCGGCGAACCACCAGCCTCAGTGGGATCCAGGCGCGACGATCGTGTGACGGGATCGCGATCAATGTCGAGGGGAACGACGGGGAGAATCGGGGGAGTTTCCGTAACGCGATTTTTCATGGCATTGCTCCTATGCAGGGGTTTTAACGCGACCGACGATACAGGACGTCAACTTCCCGGGCAACGAGCAAAGAGGAGCAAAGTCGCTCATCGTTGCTCACCGGCCGAACTTGTCGTCGCCCATCACGCGGATATGGCAAGATGCCCTGCGACTGGCGCTGGAGGTCACATGCCTGCACAACCCGGGGCCGAGAAGGGTCAAGAACGGGATTCGCGCGGAAATCGACTCGAGTCCTGGAAAGAAATCGCGGGATATCTCAATCGTCACGTCACGACCATCCGCCGATGGGAAAAGCACGAGGGGCTGCCTGTTCATCGGCATCGGCATGCGAAACTCGGTTCGATTTATGCCTACGCCCGAGAACTGGATGCGTGGTTTGAAGGCCGGCGGGAGGAGGGCAACGACCCCAGGCCAGCAACGACAGGCGGGGGGGAAACATCGGAGCGCCTTCCGCCTCCTCCGTTACTCGCCGCCGGAGCCCACGAGGCGATCCATCTCACCGGACGCGAGGAGGAGATCAACGTTCTTCGGTCGAGCTGGGAGCGCACCGTTCGAGGACAGCAGCAGATCACGGTCGTCACGGGCGAGCCGGGAGTCGGAAAGACGCGACTTGCCGTGGAATTTGCGCGGTCGATTTCCAGACACGCCACGGTGCTCGTTGGACGGTGCGACCGCGAGGCGCTCGTCGCCTATGCGCCGTGGGTGGCGATTCTCCAATGGATCATTCGGACAACGCCAGCGGAGGCGTTGCGGCGGCATCTGGCGGGGGTCGAAGCCGCAAGCGAGCTGGCGCAACTCGTCCCGGAGCTCACGTCGCGAATTCACATCGGCGACCCACCGGGTTCGGCTACGCCGGACGGCCGCCGCTACCGCTTGTTCGAGGCCGCATCGCAACTGCTGGCGGCCGCGTCACGAAATGCACCGATCCTCCTGGTGATCGACGACCTGCACTGGGCCGACCGCGGCTCCTTGTTGCTCCTGCGACACATCATCCGCTCCACGCGCGAGGCGGCCATCTACGTTCTGATCACGCATCGGAATGATGTGCCTGAATGGTCGTCGGAGTTCCGCGACCTGGTCGAGTCGCTGCGCAGAGAACACACGCCCACACGAATCGCCCTGCATCGCCTCTCGGACGACGACGTCCGCCACATGATCGAGGAATGGATCGGCCGTGACTCTCCTCTGTCGCTCACCGAGTTAGTGGCGAGACACACCGAAGGCAACCCGCTGTTCATCGTCGAGATGTTGAAGCATCTCGACGAGACAGGAGCGCTCCCGCTTCGCCAGGAGTGGCACGGGCCCCTCACGCTGGCGGACATCGGTCTTCCGGAAGGAATTCGTCAACTGATCGGACGCCGGCTGGAGCGACTGGACCCCACGACACGGCGACTTCTCACCATGGCAGCGGTCATGGGCCGCGAATTCAAGCTGTCGGTGATCGAGGCACTCGTGGATCTCGGTGAGGATGTCGTGTTGGACGCCATGGACGAAGCCCTCACCGCCGGCATCGTCACCGAGGAGGCCGATGCACCGGGCAACTTCTCCTTCACGCACGCGCTGATCCGAGAGGCGCTCTATACCAGCATCACTGCCGCTCGCCGCGTGCGCCTCCACCATCGGATTGCGAGCGCACTCGAGCAGCAGTCGTCGTCGCTTGAGTCCCGGATACCCGAACTCGCGTACCACTTTGGACAGGCAGCCGTATACCGGAGCGCGGACAAGGCTGTCGATTACGCCACGCGAGCCGGTGATCGCGCCGTCACGACTTTGGCGTTCGAGAACGCGGCGCACTGGTACGCCGTGGCGTTGCGGGCAATGAATTTCGTTGCTTCGAACACGGATGCGAGCGCCAAACGATTCGAATTGCACGTCAAACGCGGACGCGGCTTCTTCGCCGTCGGACAGTGGGCATCCGCGAAGAGCGACTTCGAAGCGGCAGCGAGTCTGCTCGATCCCGCCGAGCAAGAAAAGCGGGCCGAACTGCTCGTGCGCCTTGCAGAAACCGCGTTCTGGCTGATGGATGTTCCAGCTATCCGGACATTTGCCGGGGAGGCGCAAGTGCTCGCCGACCGCATTCGTCGCGACGATCTCTGGGCCGACGCACAGGCGTGGATGGCCAGCGCCATGGTTTCAGATGGCGACGTCCTGGCAGCGATTCGGATGGACCACGAGGCGCTCGCACGTGCCGGCGGAATTCGTTCGTTCGGCCTCGCTCGGATACCGTTGACGCTCTATTGGGCTGGCCAGGCCGATGAAGCGATCCATCATGGCTTCCAGGCTGTAGAAACCGCCAGGGCATCCGAGGATCCGTCCTTCCTGCTGTATGCACTCCAGCACCTTGGCCTCAGCCTGTCTGGTGCCGGTCGGTTCGACGAAGCGTTGCGGGTGTTCGACGAGGCGCGTGCCTTCGGGAGGAGGTGCGGCGCGCTTCCGCTGCTGGCGCGAGCCACATCGATGTCCGTAGCGCCCCTGTTGAGTCTTGGGAATCTCAAGGGCGCGATGGCGCGAGCCTTCGAAGCGCGGGAGCTCGCCCATCGCGTCGCGTTCGAACCGCCGCTGGTCAGTGCAGGAATCGATCTACTCATCATCTTTGCCCGCCAACAGGATCCCGGGCGGGCCGAAACGTTGCTGGACGAGACAGCGCAGGCCGTGCAGAAAGCCACCGGCTGGCATGCATGGAAATGGAACATGCGGCTGTCGCAGGCCCGGGCGGAGCTGGCGCTCGCGCGTAATGCATGGGACGAAGCCGTTCAAGCAGCAACCTGTGTGATCGATCAGAGCCGGTCTCGACATCGGCCTAAGTACGAAGCGCTGGGCCTCGTCACCAGAGCCCGAGCCGCGCGTCGGCTTGGCGCTCGCTCGGCGGTGAAAGACGCGCGAGCGGCGGTGGAGGCGGGCCGACGTCTGGCGGATCCGGCAGTCCTTCTCGACTGTTTGATCGTGCTGCTCGAAATCCAGGGAACAGACGCGCTCCTCGAGGAGGCGCGGCGGACGGCTCAGAGAATCGTACGAACGGTCTCGGACGAGACATTGCGTTCGGCCTTCCTCACATCAGTTGGCAACAAAGCGTCTCGTGTCCTGGCGACCTCATAAGCTGCGGACCTGATGCGACCGAGAGCCCTCTGATAGATCAACAGCAGCCCGGCCCGATGATCTCGTACGTGATTCACCTCGACAGAGGCTGACGGCTGCAGCTAAACCCGCGCTCCCCCAGCATCACGGACCGTCGGCGGCTAGACTGGAAATGTCGTAGTGATGGCGGGATATCTCGCCGTGGCTCGCGCTGAATTCTGACGCGGGCGAAGGCGCCACCCAGGTCACAATCGCCCTACCGGGACGTCGAGCCGTACCAGTTGCTGCGCGACCACCAGCCGCACGATCAGCGCTGAGATTCCCAGAATGAACAGCACGTTGAAGATGTTGCTGCCGACGACGTTGCCGATCGCCACGTCGGCCTGCCCGGCGTACGCAGACCCGACCGTCACGGCCAGTTCCGGGGCACTGGTGCCGAACGCCACGACCGTGAGGCCGATCACCAGCGGTGAGATGCCCGCCACTGCGGCGAGCCGTGACGCTCCACGCACCAGCAGTTCCGCGCCGAGCACCAGCAGCGCGCCACCAAAGATGAACAGCATCACGACTCCGTAGTCCATAATGAGCCTCCGCGAGGGCGCTGCCGGGCAGCCTGCGCAGCAGCCACTCGCACCACATCAGCATGTCAGACAAAGGACGGCGAATGCGCGGCGCGACCGCATCAGCGATGGGCACGGGCCTCGGCACCGCTCTGGCGACAGCCATCGTCGTCGTACTCACGGGAGCCTTCGTGACCGTATCGGATGCCAGGGACGCTGCCCCCGTCACGTTGACCTTCGAGCGCGTCGATCGCATCGGCGGACATCAGACAACCATCCTGGGCAGCCCGCGCGTCGTCGTCACGCCGATCGGCACGGCGGTCGAATTCGACGGCGTGGACGATGCACTGCTGATGCACGTGCATCCGCTGGCCGGCTGGGAGAACCGGATGCTGTTCGAGATTTGCGTAGTCGACGACTTTCACTCGTCGCGATTCACGCGTCGGGCGTTGTCGCCGGCCGAGTTCCTGTCCGTTCCGTCGGCTGGGCGTCGTCCGACTGGTTGATTGGACGATAGGAAGCATTCGTGCGGTCGGAGGTGACCATAACGTCCGTTCTCAGACCCAAGCTCCGCACCGAAGATCGACGTCCAGGAACAGGGCGTCGGCATCGTCATCGGCCTCATCGATCCGGACGGCAGGCGGATCGCCGCGCACGGCACGGCGGAGGCAGGGGGCACGCGGGAGTGCTACCACTGCAGGCGGCAGGTTGAAGACGACGGGCCCCTGCGGCAGCATGTCCTCACGATGCGGGTACGGGCGGGTGAGTCGAGGAAGGCGGCGGCGGCCCGCCTTCAGCGATCTGTCAGGCGGTCGGTGTTCGTCTGAATCAGCATGTCCGTCCTCCCATTCCAGCGGCCGATTCAAACCCTGCGCCAGCCTGGAGCGTCCGGGTGGAGGCTGCTGCGCAGCGGCGCCGGTGATGACCGGCGCGACGGGCCAAGACCTCTAGCCAGCCCTCAGCCGACGGGCACGACTCGCTGCTCGCGGTGCGAGTCGAGTGCCGCGGCGAACAGCGCGTGGCTCGCGACCGCCTCCTCCGGGGTGACGCAGCCGAAGCTGTCGCCCAGACGCCCTTCGCGTTCGGCGACGAACGCCGCCCACATCTGCAGGATCACGTCCGGGAATCCTGGTTCGAAAATGCCGCCGGTGATCGTCTTGAACGGCGTCTGAAAGCCCAGGTCGGTCTTCTGCCACCACTGGTCCTTGTCGCGGCGGAACATCCAGAACGTCTTGGGTTCCTTGGTGCTGTACCGAACCGACGCGTCGGTGCCCGCCACCTCGATGTACCAGGTGTTGGTCTCCCCTGGCGCCATCCGCTTCATCTCCAGCGTCATCGGCACGTCGACGCCGCCCACGTTGATTGTGGTGTGCAGGATGGCGTTGTCCCAGGTGTCGCACATCGCCATCCCGCCTCTGCCATCCGGCCGTAGCTGGACGGCATTCACCAGCTGTGCGTAGACGGACCGGGGCTTCCATCCGAGGCGAAAGGGCACGTGCACGACGTGCATCCCGAGGTCCCCCATCACACCGATCTCGCCGCACGTCGCGATCTGACGCTTCCAGTTGATCGGCTTTGCGGGGTCGAGATCGCTCGAGTGCAGGAACCCGGCGCGAACGTCGAGGAGGCGTCCCAGGCGGCCGGACCGGGCGGCCTCGATTACACGCTGCGCACCCGGCAGGAACGGCAGTTCGGAGCTGCAGCGCACGAACCGTCCCAAGCGATCCCCTTCATCCGCAATCACGCGGGCTGACCGATGATCGATCCCGAACGGCTTCTCCGCGAACAGATCCTTTCCCGCCTGCAGCACCCGCATGTACATCTCCTCGTGCAGGTTGTGCGGCACGGCGACATAGACGATGTCGACCTCGTCGTTGGAGAGCAGCTCTGTGTAGTCCCTCGTCAGCTGCCGGACCGTGGGCACGCGCCGGAACCACTCCAGCAGGGACGGCTGCAGATCGCACACCGCGACGAGCTCGAGGTTGACGGGATAGTCTTCGAGGGCGAACCATCGGCCGATGGCGCTCGCCGCTTCCCGTCCCATCAACCCGCCGCCGATCACGCCGAGCCTGACGGTCTTCACGCGAGGAACCTTCTGGCGTCGGCGGCGCTCGTCCCTTCGTGCACGACGGCCATCAGCGCGCGGGTCATGCCGCCGGGATTCGGATGCTGAATGATGTTGCGCCCATACACGATCCCCGCCGCTCCCTGGTCGATGAGCGCTTCAGTCCGCCGCAGAATCTCGTCATCCGAGGCCTTGCTGCCGCCCCGAACGAGCACCGGCACACCGCCGGCGACCTCGATCACCTGATGGTAGACGAGAGGATCCGTCGTCGGATCCGCCTTGATAATGTCAGCGCCGAGCTCCACCGCCTGACGTACGAGGGGGACGATCTTCCGTTCGTCGCCGTCGACCATGTAGCCCCCGGCCTTGTCGTTCGGCTGAAAGACCAGCGGTTCGATCATGAGCGGCATCCCGTAGCGCTCGCACTCAGGCTTGATGCGAAGAATGTTCTGCAGACACTGATCGGCCACCTCCGCCCGCCCGGGGATGCTGAAGAGATTCACGACGACACAGGCGGCGTCGAGCCGGAGGGCCTGCTCGACCGGCGCCTCGATCATCCGGCTCACCAGTGTGCCCGGAAGCGCCGTTCCGTAGACGTTCGCCACGTCCGTCCTGAGGACGAGCGAGGGCTTCTGTCTTCCGGGGCGCTCCTGAAGATGTCGCGCCTGCCCGACGGTCAGCTGAATCGCGTCCGGCGCCGCTTCGACGACCACGGCGATGGCCCGGCGAATGTCTTCGATGCCCTGCAGAAAGGGGAGCTCGTTGAAGAATCCATGGTCGATCGCCACGTCGAAGCACCGTCCCGACGACCCGTTGAAGAGCCGATTGCGCCGGTACTGTGTCATCAGTGCATCTCAGTCTGGCAGGTGCCGAGGCCGCCGCGGTAGTAGTTGAACTGAACGTTCGGATGATCCGCCAGCAGTGACATCGGCACCGCCGAATCGGGGATCCGCTTCGAGACCATCAGTGCCGTCAGCCGGATCCCGAGCGGGTTATCGTGATGCCCCGGGTGCCAGATCGACACCTTCTCCGCCTTCCATGTCTCGACAGGTCCCACCGTGACCGCCTGCGCTGGCACCAGCGGGATGTTGCCGCCGCCGGACGTCCGGGCGTTCTGGATCAGCGTCAGCGGGTGGAGCTCGACGACGCGCGTGGCGAGGGCACGATAGTCCTCCGGCGCGGGCGGATCGTCCTTGTATCGCCCCTCGCGCCGCACGGGATCATTGAAGGCCCAGTGCTTCACTTCTCCCTGCCCGCCCTGCATCACGGCGCAGCGGACGGACTCCCACGCCTGCTCGTACGCCCCTGGCGCGGCGCGGGGAAAGTGCAGGTGCGCGGCCGGCATGGCGAGATCCCTCCGTATGCGATCGAAGCACAGCTCCCGGTCGGCGCGGGCGAACGACAGGGGGTGGCTCGCCGGTGCTTCCCTGCCGTCGACCACCCATTCGTCCATGCCCCAGAAATGCGCGTCGCGGAGGGAGATGTCGAGATCGTTCACCAGTTGGGCGACGAGCGGCAACTGCTCGGTCGGTCCGATCGGGCCGCAGATCCCCACGGGGCGGTCTGCCGTCGATTGCCGCCACGCCTGGACGTATTCGAGCGCTTCGGCGAGATAGAACTGGTCCAGGCTGTCGTGCATCACGACGGCAAACCCCGGCCGCGTGAGCTCCTCGAGATCCTGTGCGGTGAGCGCGGCGGCGTCACGGATGATCTCGGAATCGAGCGTCGTGTAATCCCACCA
>JACDDJ010000736.1 GCA_013817065.1 Acidobacteriota bacterium | reverse complement strand
TCCCTGCTCCGTGCCTGACTCACCCTGGGCTGACGTCACTAATCTGCCGCGACGCGTGCGCCGCAATACTCAGGTGACGCCCGAACGTGGTTCCCGCCTTCAACTCCAGCAGCACGGCAATCTGTTGCTCGAACAATGCGTGGGCGTCGCGCTCGCCAAGACTTGAGCGTGCGACGCTGACGTCGCGCGCGTACCGAAGATGGCCCGAGAGGGAATCGACAACTTCCAAGGGAGGCCGGCCTGCGTTCAGATCTATGCCGTACATGGCTTCGACTTGTTCGAGCACTTGTTTGACGTCCGCGGCCTCCGGGTCGGCCTCGATGAGGGCAACCTGTGCATCTGCGACCGGGCTGGATGTGAGGCCGGCCAGCTCCGGTGCGGTGTCGGAGCTGTTCTCGGCCTGCACCTCCTGCGGACGGCTCTCCGTCTCTGCCACCCGGGCACGCCCCGTGTTCTCAGCCTCGAACGCCATGTCCACAGACGGAGCCAGGGACAGGACACGCTGGACCGACTGGAACGTAGCCATGAGCTTCGAGCGTTCGGCCTTAGCGGTGTCGAGCTGCTGCCGCACCAGCGAAAGCTCCGCTTTGTGTCCGTCGCTTTCGGCGCGGAGCTCCTGGGCCTGCGACTCGGCCGCCGACACCACCTGTTGGCACATGCGCCTCGCCTCTTCTAATTCGCTCTCGGCCTGGACCCGCGCGGCCACCTCGATGTCGAGCTGTTCGTTGGTGCTCGCCACTCTGTCCCGCTCGACGTGCAATTCGCCCTGCAGACGATCGACGACGGTCTGAAGTTCCACCATCTCGGCAGCAAGCTCAGCCATCTCGATCTGCGCCTGCGCGCGCGTCCGCTGTGCTGCGGCGTCGACTTCGGCTGCCGCACTCCCCACGAGCGTCTCAATCACTCCGGCGACGTCAACCTCGTGGGCCTCGATCGCGGATTCGCACGTGCGCTCGAGGTCGGCGAGCGTCTCCTTGACCGCCTCGAGCGTGTGGCGCCATTGGCCGTGCGATCGGTAAACTTCGTCAGTGATCACTGCGGACGTCGCCGTCCTTACCAAATCGCGCAGGTCTTGTGTCGTCCGCGCGGCGAGCTTGAGCTGGGGGCGGGCAGCGGCGTCGACCGGCGGACTGTCGGTCGGAGCAAGCGGGTTGGGTAGCATGAGCGGCATCCTCTCTCTGTTCTCGTCTTTCGGCACCCGGCGGTGCCGACGTCATCGTCAGGCCGACCGTCAAGGATCCGCGGACCGTCAAGGATCCGCGAAGACCGAGAGAAACTTCCAATAAACGGAAGCGGCAAAGAGAGAGCTGCGGGGGAATTCGAGCATAGCAGTTGAGAGGGCACGAATCAATTCCAATCTTGAGGACTGCGGGACTGCTGGGGGACGGAATTGAACGGCGCCGCCAGAGTGAAAGCGCTGACATAAGCCGATCGAGACTGAAACACCTGCTACGCTTCCAACACGAATTCCATCAGTTTGGCTCCTATCCGGTCAGCGTCGTTGGCCCTCAACACCCACACTTCATCTGGGCGGTGTCTTGTGGCTCGGGAGTACTTGATCGCCGCACCCTCCAAACTGACACTGAACCTTCCCTTCTCGTCCGACGTCTCCACCGCGAACTCTCGGATGTTATCGGCGGCGAGCCTTATTGCTGGCACGCGCTCGCGGGTCGCGGTCGAATTATAACGATTGATGCACTCCTTGACTGCGGCCTTGATCTCTTTGAACGTTGCGGCGGCCAGACGTTCATCCCGCACTTGTTTGGCGACCGTTTCGACGTCGCCCTGCTTTGTATTCCTTTCGATGGCGGCTTTCGCCGTAACGATGTCCTCGATATTGTCCAGATCGATCCGCGTCATCTTGTGTCGCCTCCCGCAGAGATATTAGGCGCTAGTGCTGCCAGCAAGCAATTCGCCGGGCAGCAAAGGCGTTACGGGGCCATCGGCCACCCGGCAGGGCTCGAACCTGCGACCCCCGGCTTAGAAGGGCGATGCTCCTGTCACACCCGGTGTGCGACTCTGTGCCAGATGCCGTTCGACGCGTGCGCCTCTGATCACGCCTGATCACGTCCATGTCCGCCCCGAGCGGTTCTGATCACATCTGCCGACCCAATTCACGCGCCTCAGGTGCTTGGTTGATCGGCGGGGCCCCCTGCACCCCGCCTGGCGGCCTTCGTTCCGCCAGCGCTCCGCCGCTGGCTCCACTCCGCCCGCTTCTGCATCGGCTGGAGCCCCTGCACCCCGCCTGGCTCACTTCACTCCGCTCGCTCTTCGCTGCTCGCTGGCGCAAACACGGCATCGTCCTGATCCTCGCCACTGGCAGATTGCCCCTTGGGCGCGAGCACACCGACGATGGTGAACGGGTGAAGGCCGATCCGGACCTGCCGTCCAACCGGGTTGATGTGTGGTCCGAACAACGCGTCGCGCACGATCGTTCCGATCACGACGACTTTCCCGTCAGCCGCGACGTCCCCGGGACCGAAGAAGGTTCCCGCCTCGAGTGGCCACGACCGGATCATCGGCAGGTCGGCGCCCACCCCTTCGACGTTCGCGGACCAGTTCTGACCGCCGGTGACAAGTTGCTGACGCGTGCGGACGCCTGGACTGACGTAGGCCACGCCCGGCA
>JACDDJ010000140.1 GCA_013817065.1 Acidobacteriota bacterium | reverse complement strand
GCGCAGGCGCGACTGCACCAGCGCTTCGAGAACATCTACGCGCTGCCGCGGCTGCACGCGCTGTTCGCGCGGCATGGCGTTCGGCCCACGTATGTGATCACGCACCCGGTCGCGACCGATCCGCGCTCTGCTGATGTCTTGCGGACGTTGCTCGCGGGTGGTGATTGCGAGATCGGCGCGCATCACCATGCGTGGGAAACGCCGCCGTGCACCGAAGACGACATCAAGCGGCATCCGTATGCGTCCAACTTGCCGCGCGCCCAGTTCGACGCGCAACTCGAGACCCTGACCTCTGCGATCACTGCGGCGGTGGGCGAGGCGCCGGTATCGTACCGGTCCGGACGCTTCGGTTTCTCGGCTGATCATGTTGCGGCGCTCGAGCGATGCGGATACCTGGTCGAATCCAGCGTCGCGCCACTGTTCTACGAAGCGCACAAGGGCGGGCCCGAGTTTGTCGAGGCGCCTTTGAAACCGTACTTTCTCGCGTATGACAGCGCTACCGAGGCGGGCTCGAGCAACCTGCTCGAGGTTCCGGTTTCGGCGGCCTTGAACCGCGCCTTACCAAGGGCGCTGCAGTACGCCTATGCGCGCGCACCGAAGCCGTATACGACCAAGCGTGTGTTGCGCGCCCTGCGCCTGCTGCGAATGCGGTGGTTACGGCCATCGTGGTCGTCGGTCGACGACATGATCGGCCTTGCAAAGGATCTCGCGCGCTGGAACGAGCCGGTGCTCAATCTGCTCTTCCACTCGAGCGAGGCCATCGTCGGCGGCAGCCCGTACAACAAGACGCCAGGTGAGCTCGACGCTTTCTGTGACCGGCTGGACCGCTTCCTGGCATTCGCCGTCCGCGATCTTCGCGCCGTCCCGGCCACCTTCGCGGAATTCCGGTCCGCTTACGCGCCGCGACACTGATGCGGATCCTCCACGTTACGCCGCACCTGCCGCCTGACCAGGCTGCCAATGCGCTGCTGCCATGGCAGCTTGGGAACTGGGCGCACGCCGGCGGTGAACAGATCGAGTACGTCGCGCATCCGCCGAGAGCGGGCGGCACCGCACCCCTCGCCGGGCCGGTGACATGGGTACCGCGGAGCAGTGGCGGCCCTGCCGTCCGGCGGCTGAAGATCGCGTCCGCGATCGCGGCCTACCGGGTCTGGTCCGCACTGACGCCGGCGATTCTGCGCGCTGATATCGTCCACGTCCACAGCAATGGACTGCTCGCGGAGCTGGCGGTCTTGCTCGCGCGCCGCGCCGGCAAGCCGGTCATCCTGACGTTGTACGGCACCGAGATCTGGCACTACGCGCCACAGAAGTACGGTCCTGATCTCTTCACCCGGGCCTACCACGCCGCCTCATACGTGACCTTCTATAGCGAGCGGCTGATGATGCGCGCGCAGGAGCTCGGGCTGGCGCGCCGCAATTCCCGGACGATCTATCCGCCTGTCAGCGAAGCGTTTCGGTGGCACGGCGAAGTGTCGCAGGCTGAAGTCCGGCAGTCGCTTGGCATTCACAACGCGCACTTGCTGTTGAACGTGAAGCGACTTCATCCGCTTGCGGGGCAGCGGTTCCTCATCGAAGCGATGAACGAGGTGATCCGGCTCTATCCCGATACGCGCCTGGTAATCTGCGGAACCGGTGAGATGCTCGAGGAGTTGAAATCGGTTGCACGCTCGGCCGGTGTGGAACGACACGTCACGTTTACCGGGATGATCGACAACACCGCGATCGCGAGGTACTGCGCGGCAGCGGATCTCTTCGTGCTCCCGTCGATCCTCGAGGCATTGCCGACGGTCGCGGTCGAAGCGCTGGCGTCCGGCACACCGGTGCTGTCGAGCGATAATCCTGGCGGCCTCGAGCTGAACGATGTGTTCGGTCCGGACGTTTCGATCGTTCCGAAGGAACAGCCGATGGCCCTCGCTGCCGCCATCGGTCATTTTCTGCAGCACAAGCGACGCACGCTCGGCCGGACGCAGGAGGCTCTCGACCGCGAGTTCCGTCCCGACGCGGTTGCGGCACAGTATCGTCAGATCTACGACGAATTGGTCGGCTCTTGAAGGAGTTCCTGTAATGGCGTTCATCGACAAACTCAGCGAAGACCTCGTGTCAGCGATGCGGGCGAAAGACGCGCTCCGCCTCGGTGCCCTGAGGATGGCGAAGGCCGCATTGATGAACCGCGAGATCGAGCGCGGTCGGGCACTCGACGATGCCGAGTCGCTGCAGGTCATTTCCTCGTTGATCAAGCAGAGGCGTGACTCGATCGAACAGTTTCAGAAGGGTGGCCGCGAAGAGCTGGCCCGTAAGGAAGCTGACGAGATCGCGGTGCTGGAAAAGTACCTTCCTCCGCCGGTGGATCCGGCGCAGCTCGAGGCGGCGGTCGATGGCGCGATCCAGGAAACCGGCGCGACGTCGCCCAAGGACATGGGCAAGGTCATGAAGGCCTTGACGGGGAAGTTTGCCGGGGCGCAGGTGGACGGAAAGGTCCTCAGCGAGCTGGTCCGGCGCAAGCTTGCCGCGGGCTGAAAACTGCAAACTTTTGTCGGTGTTCACCCGTCTAACGACTTGAAAGGCACGCACAAGCCTCTCATCCATCCTCCATCAGGCTCCTGTCGCAAGGCAGGAGCCTTTTTTTTCGCTTCAACGTTCCACTTTCGAAACACCCGGTGTTCGCTTCGTTCGCGAGCGGACGCTTTGGGTCGAGCAGTGAGATCGGCCATCGGGTCACCTCATGTAAAGGTTGTAAAGTTTCAGCATGAGTTCGAAGCTCGCGAAATCCGCCGGACTGATCGGCGCCGCCACCCTGGCGAGCCGCCTGCTCGGCGTCGGGCGCGAGATGGTGCTGGCCGCGGTCTTCGGCGCGAGCGCCAGCCCCGCAATGGACGCGTTCAACGTCGCGTTTCGAGTCCCCAACCTGCTCCGCGATCTGTTCGCCGAAGGCGCCATGACGGCGGCGTTCGTGCCCACCTTCACCCGCACCCTCAGCTCGAGCGGAAAGGCAGAAGCCTGGCGGCTGGGGAACATGGTGATGAACGCGCTGATCCTCGTCACCTCCGTCCTCGCCCTGCTCGGGATCTTCTTCGCGCCCGAGATCACCGGCGCCTACGCGCCGGCGTTTGCCGCGGTGCCGGGAAAGCTCGAGCTCACGACCGACCTGACGCGGATCATGCTGCCGTTTCTGACGATGCTGGCAGTCGCGGCGGCGATGATGGGAATGCTCAACTCGCTGGGGCGTTTCTTCATCCCGTCACTGTCACCGGCGATGTTCAACGTCGCATCCATCTTCAGCGCGCTCGTGCTCGTTCCGGCGATGCCGTACTTCGGCCTTCCGAAGATCGTCGGGCTTGCCATCGGCACTCTGCTGGGTGGTCTCGGGCAAATCCTGCTGCAGTGGCCGGCGCTGAGGCGTGAAGGCTTTCGCTACCAGCCGCTGATCAGTTTCAGGGACCCCGTCGTTCTCGACATTCTCAGGCTGATGGGGCCCGCCACCATCGGGCTCGCCGCAGTTCAGATGAACGTGTTCGTCAACACCTACCTCGCCACGTGGCAGGAACAGGGGGCCGTCACCTGGCTTCAGTACGCCTTCCGGTTGATGTACTTGCCGATAGGTATCTTCGGTGTATCGATCGCCACCGCATCACTGCCGGATATCTCGCGCCAGGCCATGACCGAGGACGTCCGGTCCGTCCGGGGATCGGTGTCGCGCGGCCTCCGCATGATGCTGATGCTGAATGTGCCGGCGACAGTGGGATTGATCGTGCTGGCCGAACCAATTGTTGCGATGATTTACGAGCGAGGGGCGTTCTATTCGTTCGACACTACGAGCACAGCTGCGGCACTGATGTTCTACGCGCCAGGGCTTCTGGGCTACTCGGCCGTGAAGATCGCATCGCCGACCTTCTACGCCCTGCGCGATGCCCGCACCCCCGTGATCGTCAGCGTGCTGTCGGTTGTCGCGAACCTCCTGATGAACCTTGCGCTGGTACAAGTGCTCGGATTTCGCGGCCTCGCTCTCGGCACCGCGATCGCTGCCATGTTGAACGCGATCGTCCTGCTGTGGCTGCTCCGCCGCCGGCTCGGTGGACTCGACGGACGGCGTGTGGCGATCTCGCTCGCAAAAATTTCGGCAGCTTCCACGCTCATGGGCTTAGCCGCCTACTTCACACTGCAAGGACTGTTAAACATCATGCCCGGTAATGGAGAACTGGCCCGGGTGGTGCGGGTCGGTGGGTCGATCGCGGTCGCGCTGCTGGTTCTCGCCGCGTCGGCGCGCCTCCTGCGCATCCAGGAGTTCACCGAAGCTACTTCTCGCGTGCTCGCACGATTCGGACGTCGGTCGGCGTGAATCGTTCCCCGTCCAGGCTGCACCCTACCGTCATCCTCATGGCATGCGCGCACATGATGGTGGACGGCTACGGCAACATCCTCGCGCCGCTTCTGCCGCTGCTCATCACGCGACTCGACCTCAGCCTCGCGGCGGCCGGGATGCTGACGATGCTGTTCCAGCTGTCTGCATCGGTGGCGCAGGTCGGGTTCGGTCACATCGCGGACCGCTGGAACCCGCGACTGCTCGTGATGGCGGGGCCTGTCCTCTCCATCTCGGTGCTCAGTTTCACCGGGATGGCAACGTCGCCCATGATGCTGGCGCTGATCCTCGTGGTCGGCGGTCTCGGCGGCGCGGCGTTCCATCCGCCGGCCGCAACGCTCGCCCACAAACTCGGTGGCACGAGTCCGGGGCTCTCGATGTCGGTCTACATCAGCGGCGGGACGCTTGGGTTCTCCTTCGGTCCGCTGATGTTCGCGCCGTTTGCGGAGCGCTTCGGCATGGAGTGGACGCCGCTGCTGGCAATCCCCGGGCTCCTCGTCATCGTGTTCTTCATCAGGCGCGTTCCCAGGTTCGAGCTCTCGTCGGGAGGAGGCATCGGTCCGCGCGCGCTGCTGCCCTACGCAAAGCCACTCGGACTGCTCTATTTGATCGTCGTGCTGAGGACGATGACGTCGATTGCGTTTGCGACGTTTCTGCCGGTGATGCTGACGCGGCGAGGGATGAGTGTCGGTGCGGCAGGAGCAGTTGTTGCCGGATACCTGTTCGCCAGTGGTGTGGGCGGATTCCTGGGCGGACCGGCTGCGGACCGTTACGGTGCCAGGCGCGTCATTATCTGGTCGCTTGTCGCCTCGTGTCCATTCCTGTTCGTCGCTCCGTTGCTCGAAGGCACACCGTTCATGCTGGCGCTCGCGGTCGGCGGCTTCTTCCTGCAGTCCACTCTGCCGGTCAACGTCGTGTTCGGGCAGGCGATCGCACCGGTCAGTGCGGCGACAGTCTCGTCGCTCATGATGGGGTTCGCGTGGGGGACCGGTGGCATGACGGTTCCGCTGACGGGGTTCGTCGCCGACAGGATCGGCATCGAGAGCACACTAGTCGCTCTCTCGTTCGTGCCGCTGCTGGGCGCCGCCTGCGCGTTGCCTCTGCCCAGATCGACGCCGCCACGATCAGATCGGGGCTCGGTCGTCGCCGGGCCGTCAGATCCCCCCACCGTGGTACGATAGTTTCGTTTCGACGCCCGCGATGTCCCGCTACGGCCGCTCCACCGCCATCAGCTATTCCTTCGGCCCCGGTCCGATGACCCCGGCCGTTAAGGTCATCATCTGGGCGAACATCGCGATGTTCGTCCTGTCGCTGTTCTTTCAGCAGCAACTGAATACTTATCTCGGCCTCATCCCGCAGGCCGTCCTCGAGCGCGGATGGCTCTGGCAGCTCGGAACATACATGTTCCTGCACGCCGGACCGATGCACATCCTCTTCAACATGCTCGGCGTGTGGATGTTTGGCACCGAACTCGAGCGGATGTGGGGCACACAGGCGTTCGCCCGTTATTACGCGGTCACCGGGGTCGGCGCGGGCGTCGTTGCGGTGGCCGCCTCGTTCCTGCCGATCGGTGCACTCGCAGCGTCGTATTCGGCTGTCACGATTGGCGCGTCAGGTGCGCTTTTCGGACTGCTGCTCGCCTACGCGATGCGCTGGCCCGAGCGGCCGATTCTGCTCATCCTGATCCCGATCCCGGCGAAGTACTTCGTGATGATCTACGGGGCGCTGGCGCTGCTGAGCGTCACGGACCCGCGGGTCTCCGCCGCCGCGCACCTCGGCGGACTGCTCGTCGGTTACCTCTACCTGCGGAACGGTCGAGGCGGCGGCATGACCGCGGAAATCAAGTATCGCTATCTCAAGTGGAAGATGAACCGGTTGCGTCGCAAGTTCGATGTCTATTCGGGCGGAAAGTCGGACTGGGACCGGCACGTTCACTAAAGCAGACTCCGAACGTAACCCCCGTCGATCTGCAAGGTCGTCCCGGTCACATACGAGGCGCGCCCTGAGGCCAGGAACGCGACCACGTCCGCAAATTCCTCTGTCGTCGCAAGCCGCTGCATCGGGATCTTCGCGACGGTGCGCGCCTGGACAGCATCCGCACTGATCCCCTCCCGCACCGCGGCCGCCTCCGCAAGATCCACTACTCGATCCGTTGCCGTATAGCCCGGGGCAACGCAGTTGACCAGGATGTTCTCCGGCGCCAGTTCGTTCGCTATGGTGCGTGCCAACCCGGTGATCCCGGCGCGGAGTGCATTGGACAGCACCAGCCCTTCTACTGGTTGCTTGGCCGAGATGGACGTGATGTTGATGATGCGTCCCCCACCGCGCGCCCGCATGTGCGGTATCACGGCACGCGACAGCCGGACGACGCTCATCAGGACCGAGTCGATCGCCTCACGCCAGTCCTCGTCTGAGAACGAGGTGAAGGGACCGGACTTTGGTCCGCCGGTGTTGTTGATCAGGATGTCGATCGCCCCGAGCTGGCGGGCAGCCTCCGACACCAGGCGCTCCACATCCACGGCGCTCGACACATCGGCGACGATCGGCACGATCGTCGCGCCCGTGGCCTGCGCAATCTCAGCCGCCGTCTGCTGCAGCGCGCCAGCCGATCGGGCGCAGATCGCGACCCGGGCCCCTTCCCGCGCGAGCGATAGCGCGGTGGCACGCCCCAGGCCTTTGCTGGCGGCACAGACAATGGCGCACTTTCCCTGCAGATCGAGATTCACGACTTGCGGTGAAAGTAGGTGTCGGTGCCGTCCAGCCAGTCCTGGCGGATCGGGCTGAAAAGATCCAGCTCGAACGTGTCGTCCAGCGCTTCGGCCTGGTGCTCGACCCATGAAGGAATGTGCAGGACCTCCCCCTCGCGGACGGTGATCTCCTCGCCGCCGATCAGGAACTTCAACGCGCCCTGAAGGACGTAGGTGATCTGCTCGCTTTCGTGCGAGTGCATGGGAACCAGGGCACCTTTTTTAAGATAGATCTGGGCGAGCATCTCGCGTTGGCCGGTCACCACTTTGCGCGAAATCATTTCGGTGACTTTTTCGAGCTCGATCTCGTCCCAGCGGTGAAGTTTGGGAGGCTGACTCACGAATCCTGCTTTCCGGGCGTCGGCGAAAGTGCCGGAATATAATTACACGCATGAAAGCGACGGCGGTAAGCAACGGCAAATCAGCGGTCACCGAGCGGTCAGCGGCTGTGGACCGCCAGGGGCTCACGGGCGAAGATCTCCTCCGGGCGTACCGCACGATGGTCCTGTCGCGAAAGATCGACGACAAGGAAATCCAGCTCAAGAATCAAAGCCTGATCTTCTTCCAGATCAGCGGCGCCGGCCACGAGGCGATCCTCACTGCCACCGGTATGCAGATGAAGGCCGGATACGACTGGTTCTTCCCCTACTACCGCGATCGTGCCCTCTGCCTGTCGATTGGCATGACCCCGCTCGAGATGCTCCTCAGCGCGGTCGGCGCCAAGGACGATCCGAACTCCGGCGGACGGCAGATGCCCTCTCACTGGGGCCACAAGACCCTGAACATCGTCTCGCAATCGAGCCCGACCGGCACGCAGTGCCTCCAGGCCATTGGCTGTGCCGAAGCCGGTGGGTTGTATCAACGGATTCCTGAGATTCCCGAGCGCGAGTCCAAGTTCCACCAAGACGAAGTCGTTTACGTGTCGATCGGCGAAGGCACGTCCAGCGAAGGCGAGTTCTGGGAATCCCTGAACCAGGCGTGCATCAGCAAGCTGCCCGTCCTCTACATGATCGAAGACAACGGCTACGCCATCTCGGTGCCGGTGGAAGTACAGACCGCCGGTGGCGACCTGTCGAAGCTCGTGGCCTCCTTCCCGGGCCTCTTCGTCCAGAGTATCGATGGCACCGACTTCATGGCCAGCTACAAGGCCGCCGGCGAGGCGCTTGGCTACACCCGCGCGCGGAAGGGGCCGGCGCTGATTCACGCAAAGGTGGTCCGGCCCTACTCGCACTCGCTGTCCGACGACGAGAAGCTGTACAAGACCAAGGACGAGCGAGCGGACGACGCGAAGCGCGATCCCATCCTCCGGATGGCGCAGTTCCTGAGCTCAGAGGGCATCGCCACCGAGGCGCAGCTCGAGGCGATCGTCAAGGACGTCGAGCAGGAGGTCAACGCGGCGTCCGACGCCGCTGTGAAGGCGGAGAAGCCGGCGCCCGACACTGCAACGCTTTACGTCTACTCGCCCGACGTGGATCCGGCATCGGACGACTTCGCCACTGAAGCAGCGCCCGAAGGCAAGCCGGACACGATGGTGGCGGCGATCAACCGGACGATGAAGGACGAGATGGCGCGGAATCCGCGGATCGTCATGTTCGGGGAGGACGTCGCGGATGCCAGCCGCGAAGCCGCGCTGGAGTCAGTGCCGGGCAAGGGCGGTGTGTTCAAGGTCACGCACGGCCTGCAGCGCGCGTTCGGCGGCATTCGGGTCTTCAACACGCCCCTGGCCGAAGCCAACATCATCGGCCGCGCGATCGGCATGGCGACGCGCGGCATCAAGCCGGTCGTCGAAATTCAGTTCTTCGACTACATCTGGCCGGCAATGATGCAGCTTCGCGACGAGATGTCGATGATGCGCTACCGGTCGAGCAACGCCTTCTCGTGCCCGATGGTGGTGCGCACCGCGATTGGCGGGTATCTCCGCGGTGGCGCGCCGTACCACAGCCAGTCGGGCGAGAGCATCTTCGCGCACTGTCCGGGTATTCGCGTCGTGTTCCCTTCTAACGCGCAGGACGCCGCGGGCCTCCTTCGCACGGCGATTCGCTGCGACGACCCCGTCCTCTACCTCGAGCACAAGCACCTGTATCGCCAGACCTACAAC
>JACDDJ010000735.1 GCA_013817065.1 Acidobacteriota bacterium | reverse complement strand
ATACAGGCCGGTACTCTGAGCGCTATGCGCCGGGAGCGATAGCCATGGGGGAGCGGCGCTTGCTACTGCTTTCACGCGGAAGCAAAAGCCGGCGGATCGCCCACCCAATGCTCCCGCCGCTCGTCCAAAGCGACAGCGCCGCTGTTCCGCGGCGCACATCGTGTCTTCGGCATAGGCTCACTCGGTGGCCGAGAAGCGAACCCGTCTGAGCGACCAGTTCACGCACGAGGACCCGGCGCGCGGCTTCGACGGATATGCATTCCAGCGACGGTGGGATCTCGACCGCCTCACCCCAGCGCTGCGACCTGATCGGGCCTATACCGCCCGCGACGTGGTCGAGCGTATCCGCGGAACGTATGCAGACGCTGTCTTCGTACCTGACAGCAGCTTCTTCGACGATCGACTCGATGTCGAGATCTGGCGGACTCTGCTGGAAGGGCCGGGGCGGGTAGTCCTTCTTCCGCACGTCGAGGAGGAGGTGGGCGGTTGGCTGACCTCACACGCGTCGCACCCCGCCGCCGAAGCTGTAGCAGCGGCCGAATCGCCGTTTGAGCGGATTGACTTCGGAACTTGGGGCGAGGACGAGATCCGGGCGTTTACGTACTACGTGCAGCTTTTGGCCTTCCGCAAGAGCCTCTACAAGCTCATGGCATATCGGCGGGAATCCGAACTCGGACGGGAGCTGACGGAGCGGGAGATCCTCCAAGCGAAGCGCGAGTCCTTGGAGCACTTCGGTCACCGAGCGGTAGTGCTTACGCGGAAGGCGACAGGCGGAGATCCGTCGACTCTCACCTTCTACACGGACGAGAGCGTTACGACGCTCGCGTTCTTCATCTCGATCAGGAGCGGGCGACCGGCGATCATCCTGACCCGGGATCAAGATCTCCTGGAGCAGTTCTACAAGCTGCAATGGCTTCTCGACACCCAATATCGCGGTCACCTCCTGGCGGAGGCCTTCGTAGCGGAGTTGCGGCCGACGCGCTCAATGCCGTCGGGTGCCCCTTGGGACGAGGCGTTCGTCGGCGGCCCGAATAATCGGCTCTTCGAGAGGTCCGACCGCGATCTGGAGCTGGTTCTTCCCGAGCGTTACACGTCTACGCGAGCCGAATGCTGGCTCCTCCGGACCACTGAGACGGTCTTCTCCTTCGACGGCGAGCGCGAGATGGGCGCGCTTCTTGACGCGAAGGGCCGAACCGGCGGTCTCAACACGGACAGGCTGCAACCACGCAATTGCCACATCCGGCTCGCCCCGCTGCCCATCGAGCATGCCCTTCGAGGTCACGCCGCAATTGCTGAAGACAGACGGATTCAGATGCAACGGACCAACGTCGCGCTACCGATGCTCGACGTCAACCAAGCGCTGATGACGGGTGAGCGCTTCAAGAAGGTCGTGCGCTCCGACGCCGCGGTCTAAGCGCTGCAACGGACTGGCCCCGCTCTCGCTTTCCATGCGAGCGGCGGTTCGGTAACCGCACCTCCGCATCATCACGACGGCCAGGCTCAGACTGACTGCTCGGGGAGGCAGCGGCCAGTCGAAGCGCCAACCGCGGATCAGGCTAGGCGCGCCTCGATGAGCGGGAGGCCTTCAACCAGGCCGGTCGCCAGTTCGGCGCCTGCTGGACACAACGTAGCGCGGCGCAGGTCGGCGATTGTTCGCCGCTCACCGATGACGACGTCGGCGTACGCGGACGCGCACGGAAGGAACATCAGGTCAACGAAGTCGTTGCGCTGCCAACTGCCCGTGCGGTTGCGCAGCCGAGCGAACATCACCCACATCGTCCGCGACATGTACGGCATTGCCGCGACGTCGGTCCGCGCTGATTCGTCAAACCAGCGCGTCAATTGCTCGACCGGAGCTCGCAGCAGCAAGTCCTCGGCGAGATCGGCAAGCACCGCGCCGAAGGTAACCTCATAAGTGCGATCCGCACCTGCCTGCTCCCGCTCGAGGAACTCGCTGATACGAGTCCACTGCGCGATCCATCCGTCTGATGCGTTCCGCTGGTCGGCGAGCGCGTCGGGATTGCGCATGGTCGCGGCGTAGCTCGCGAGATCGGTCAGCCGTGGAAACAGGCGATCCAGTGGCGGAATCGGAATCGATGGCCCCGGATACAACCGACGCGTCCACAGGACGTCTGGGGTCCGGGTGAAGACCGCATGTTCGGTTCCAGCAAGGCGGCCGTCGCCGACGACCCGATCGAACTCGACCGCGCGGACCCGGACCGGATGGCGCATCTGCCAGCCGCGCGAGCCTTCAAGCATCGTTGTAGCAAGCGCCACGCGCCGGTGGCTGAACTGCGGACCGGTCTCGATTGCGTGGCCGGCCGAGATCGGCAGCACAATCTCCCCGCTCGTGCCAAGGGCGAGCATGCGGCGCGCAGCGTTGGCCGTCTCGGCCGGCACGTCGCGCAAGCCGAAGTGCACAGCCGCGAGCGTCGACCATTGGTTTTGATCGAGGTACACGACGGGCCGGCCGCCGACGTCGTCGGGGTCCTGCAGCCCGAGTTCAGCGACAACCGTGCCACCCGCAGGCAGGTGGAGGGTGAGCAGATCACTTCGGTAGTCGATCTCAACGGCCTTGAACTCCTCGGCGAGCTTCGCCGCATCTGCCGGGAGTGCGAGCCGCTCCTCG
>JACDDJ010000139.1 GCA_013817065.1 Acidobacteriota bacterium | reverse complement strand
CCGCACGATAGTGGACGGCGAAGCCACCGTGGGCGAGCAGCGTGTCTGATTCCCTCGTGGTCTATGCCACGCTGTTCGCTTCGAGCTTTCTGGCCGCGACGATCCTGCCGCTCGCGTCGGAGCCGGTGCTCTTCGCGACTGTGCTGGCCGGCTATCCACTGTGGCTGACGACGGTGGTGGTGACGATCGGAAACGTCCTGGGCGGCTGTACAACGTACTGGCTGGCGCGGCGCGGGGCCGAGCTTCTCGAACGTCGCGGAGTCACGGCGATCGACGACTCGCGCGCCGGGCGGCTGGTTCGACGTTTCGGACAACCGGCCATGCTGCTGTCCTGGGTACCGCTCGTTGGCGACGCGCTGGTCGCGGTTGCGGGAGCCGTCCGGATGCCGTTCTTCCCGTTCCTCGTCTGGCTGTCGATCGGGAAAGCCGCACGCTACCTGATCGTTGCCTGGAGCGCCGCCGCGCTCCGCTGATCCGGCGGCCACGTGCCGCTTCACCATCGTGCGGCCCACAGTCAGCCCCGCCGCGCCGCTTCGATCGTAGCGACGTCGATCTTCTTCATCGGCATCATCGCCTCGAAGGCACGCTTCGCCTCACCGCCACCCGCCGCAAGCGCCTCGGTCAACACGCGCGGGGTGATCTGCCACGACAGGCCCCAGCGGTCCTTGCACCAGCCGCACTGGCTTTCCTGTCCGCCGTGGCCAACGATCGCATTCCAGTAGCGGTCCGTCTCTTCCTGGTTGTCCGTCGCGACCTGGAAGGAAAAGGCCTCGTTGTGTTTGAAGTCCGGGCCGCCGTTGAGCCCGAGACAGGGAATGCCGAGGACGGTGAACTCCACCATCAGAACATCTCCCGTCTTCCCGGCCGGGTAGTCACCAGGCGCCTTGTGAACAGCACCCACTGCACTATTGGGAAACGTCGCGGCGTAGAAGCGCGCCGCGTCGTGCGCGTCCGTGTCGAACCAGAGGCAAATGGTGTTCTTTGCGGTCATGCTCGCGTGCTCCTTTTGGCCAATGCGTCCACCTCACACATAACACGGCTGGCGAGCAGGGCTTGATAAGACATCGACGATTAGCTAATTATCTAAATGTGAGCACCGTGTTCAAGGCCCTCGCCGACCCGACCCGCCGCCAGGTGCGCGCAAAGCCTGGACTTCATCGGGCCGGAAGTGGCCAAACGGACCATCATGATGATGCTCGGTCTCACTCTCGCGGCGTACTCCAACCTGATGCCGAAGGACGTCGGCCGGCGGCAGGCATCGGCGCTGGCGGTCGCGAGAGCACAAACGGCGCTGCGTGTTGGTGGCTAGTCAATGACGCTCGCCGGACTCGCCCACGCAGGGATCTGGGCATTCGCGCCGCTTCCCATTGCCAACGTCGCCGCCATGGCGGTGGTCGCCTCGGCGACGCTGATCACGCTGGGGTATGGCGGGCGCACCCTCCTTGCCTGCCGCTCGAGGCAAACGACAACCCCGTCCTCACCTCGCTTTCCGTAGCGTGCGGAGTGCCGACAGAGGAAGCAAACTGATTGCACGGACACTGCCGCGCGCCTCGACTAGTCGTCGAGCACGAACGTCACCATCATGTTCACCTGGTACTCGGTGATCCGCCCCCCGTCACAGCGCACGTGCTGCTCCTTGATCCATGCGCCACGAATGTTGCGCAGCGTCTTCGCGGCCCGGTCGAGACCGAGCTTGATCGCATCCTCGAAGCTCTTGGTCGAGGTCGCGCTGATTTCAGAGACTTTGGCAACTGACATCCCTGCCTCCTTCTAACGTGTTAACTGCAACGAGCGTCGACCTATCGGCCAACGCAATGAGCCAGTCGATCAGCCTTGAGTGTATCTTCCGGCGAATGCGAAGTGTGGACTGCTCGGACTCACTGGCGCCGCCGGCACCGGCAGGGCTGACCTGAGGGAGAATTGAGTCGGGAGTTATTGTTTACATCGAGCTTTATGCCTGTGGACGAGAAAGAGACCTCAGCAGCCGCCGTCGAATTCGAGAACGTGTCGTTCGCCTTCGACGACCACGTCATCCTGCGCGACGTCAGCTTCACCATCCAGACGGGGACGATGACGGTCATCCTCGGCGAGAGCGGCGTCGGCAAGTCGGTGTTGCTGAAGCTGATCCTCGGCCTGCTCTGCCCCGACAGCGGGATCATCAGGGTCAACGGCGAGCGCGTCGATAACATGCGCGAGCAGGACCTGATCCGTGTGCGCGGTGGGATCGGCATGGTGTTCCAGGAGCTGGCGCTATTCGACTCACTGACCGTCGCCGAGAACGTCGGCTATCGGCTCTCCGAGGAGATGCGCTGGCCGGAAGACAAGGTCCGCAGCCGCGTCGAGGACGTCCTCGGGTTCATCGGCCTCGGGGAGTTCAGCGATCGCAAGCCATCCGAGCTGTCGGGCGGCCAGCGCCGGCGAGTCGCGATCGGAAGGGCGGTCGCGCCCAAGCCGAACCTGATCCTCTTCGACGATCCGACGACCGGGCTCGACCCGATCATCGCCGCCACCGTCAACGACGAGATCGTCAAGCTCCGCGACCTGGAGCAAGTGACCGCGTTGTTCGTGACCCAGCAGATCCGCGACGCCTTCTACATCGCAAGGCACCACGCGGAGAGGAAGGGCACCGAAATCGAAATCAGCACGGCACCGGACCAGGACTGCACCGGCGTCGACTTCATGCTGCTTCGTGACGCGACGATTCACTTTCGCGGGTCCGCCTCCGAGTTGATGGCCTCGGAAGACGACTACCTCCGCGAATTCCTGTACCGCACGCTGCCGCCGTGGTAATCACGTCGGATCAATAGCGGTCGGCGCGGAACGGCTCTGGATCGAAGCGCGGTGTTTCACCGGTCATCAGCTGCGCCAGGAGCAGGCCTGTGCCCGGGGCCGTCTTGAGACCGGCCATCTGATGGCCGGTCGCCAGCCACACGTCGCCGCGGCCGCGGGCGCGCCCGATCATCGGCATACCGTCAGGCGTGCACGGACGAAGGCCGCGCCAGACCTCAGACGATGCCGGCGTCTCGCCGATGTTGAGCATTCCCTTCGCTCCGCGCACGATGACGTCGACACGGCGCGCATTGATCGAGGAATCATTGCGAACCAGTTCCAGTGTGCCGGCGATCCGCAGGGCATCGCGGTGAGGATTGACGGCGATCTTGCGTTCGATCAGGTAGATCGACCGTTTCGGTTGGGGGTTGGCCGGCGGCAGGACGATCGAGTAGCCTTTCGCGCCGATTACTGGCAGCCGGAAGCCGAGCATCTTGCCGAGTCCTTCCGACCAGGGGCCGGTCGCGACGACGATCTGTGCGGCAGTGATCTCGCCTCGGGTGGTCGTCAGTCGCCGCGATCCGGCCGCGTCCGAGATGCGATACACCTCGGCGCCTTCGATAAAGTGGACACCGAGCGCCCGCGCTTCCGACTCGAGCGCCTTGACCGCCAGATACGGCTCGCAGTGCGCATCGTCGGGGTAGAAGTAGCCGCCGACCTGCGGCCCGATGATGGCGGGTTCCTTGGTGCGGACTTCGTCGGTCGTCCACCGCTCTGCCCGCACGCCCGACTGGCAGACGAGATCGACACCGCGCTTGGCGCCTTCGAGTGAGGCGGCGTTCTCATACACGGCCAGCAGACCGTGCCGCTCGAAGCCGAACGGCTCCGGCGATCGCTTCGCGACCTCCTCCCACATGTCGACACTGACCCGGCACAACTCCACGAGTGCTGCGGCGCCGCGTTCGAACTTTGCCTTCTTCGACGCGAGCAGGAACTCGATCAACCAGCGCACGAAGGCTGGATCAGGACGCGGCTGGATGTAGAGCGGACTGTCGGGATCGAGCATCCACTTGAACGATTTGAGCAGCATCGCCGGATTGGCGAGCGGCACAGCCTGCGACGGCGTCAGCCATCCAGCGTTGCCGTACGAGCATCCGTGTCCGATACGATCTCTCTCGAGGACCGTTACCTGCGCGCCGCGCCGCGCCAGTTCAACTGCGCTGGCGACTCCGATGATTCCGCCGCCGATAATTGCGATGTCCTGCTTCACATATCCATTCTATCGATCGATGCGGAGATGATTGAGTGTGCCCGAACTGCCCGAAGTAGAAACCGTCCGCCGCCAGCTGGATCCCGTGCTCACCGGCGTCCGCATCGCGGACGTGCACGCGCGCCGTCCCGATCTGCGGACTGCGTTCCCGCCGCGGTTTCGCCACCGGCTCCGCCGCCAAACCGTTCAAGCGGTGACGCGGCGCGCCAAGTATCTCCTTGCGGAGTTGTCCTCCGGGGAGACGCTGATGATGCACCTCGGCATGTCCGGATCGTTTCGAATCGAGCTGCCCGGCGAATCACGGCAGGCTTTGGGCCTTCACGATCACGTGGTGTTCGATCTCGCCTCGGGTGCGCGCGTGGTCTTCAACGATCCGCGCCGGTTCGGCTTCATGGACCTGCTGACACCAGCGGAGCGCGAGCAGCACGTCGTCCTCAGCCGCCTCGGTCCCGAGCCACTCGCGGATGGTTTCGACGGAGCAGCCCTGGCGCGCGCCTGCCGCGGCAAGAAGACGTCCATCAAGGTGGCCTTGCTGGATCAGCGGGTGGTGGCCGGCATCGGCAACATTTACGCGAGCGAGGCGCTGCACGTCGCCGGACTCTCGCCGCGTCGGAGAGCCGAAATCGTGGCGACGCCAAAAGGAGTGCCGCGGGAATCCGCGCACCGACTGGCCGCGGCGATCAAGAAGGTCCTCAACGCCGCGATTACCAGAGCCGCTGGCGCGCCCTATCGAGGGTCGCGCTTCCGCGTTTACGATCGCGAAGGCGAACGCTGTCGTCGCGTCCGGTGCGAAGGCGTCATCGAGCGACGCACGCAGGCAGGACGTTCGACCTTCTACTGTCCCATCTGTCAGCGATAGCGAAAGCACTCACCGCCGCCAGGGCTGGGCACGATGCAGGACACAGGGGTTTACTTCCCCGTCGAGACGTCACAACGGCCGTACTTCGAGCGGTTGGGAACCCCAGCCGCGGACAAGGATTGGATAATTTACGACCGCAGTCACTCGGTGCCGGCCACTCAGATCGCGAAGGAGTCGCTGGCCTGGCTGGACCACTACCTGGGGCCGGTGCGGTAGTCGAGCGGGGGCCAATCGCACCAACGGCTGCGATCTAGTTCAGGGTCTCGGTCGCGACGGTCTCGGGCGAGACGCGGAACGTCAAGGCGACCGGACCCACGCGGATCTCGTCGCCGTCCTGAAGTGCGCGAGACCCGTTCACAACCTGCCCCGATACGAACGTGCCGTTCTTGCTGCCGAGGTCCTCGACGTGGGCGCGATCTCGCGTAACGACAATGCGCGCGTGATGTCTGGATACGCCACCGGAATCGACGCGGATGCCGGCGTCGTGGGCGCGGCCGATGACTGTGACCCCCTCGCTCAGCGGGAACTCGCGGTCGGCACTCCTCACAAACATCCGAGCGACATCCCCGCCTTGTGCCGCCCCGGATACGGCGGCGACGAAGCGATACCCGAAACGGTGAACGGTCCGGACATACGCGGGATCTTGTGCCGAGTCATTCAGCGCACGCCGAATTTCAGCAACAAGCGTCGCCAGGTTTGTTTCTCCAACGAACGTCGACGGCCACAGCCGGTTCTGGAGCTCGGTCTTCGACACCGCACGCGATCGGAACTCGATCAGTATCAGCAGCAGTTCGAAGGCCTTCGGTGAGAGGTGACGTTCCGCCGCAGCCGCGAGCAATTGCCGCGTGCCGGTATCGATTGCGAACTCGCCAAACCTGTAGATCACGCGATGCATTCTAAGTGTGCACGGCGGCGTGCCGCCAGTCCTGAGGCCTGGTGAGAATTGCCTTAGAATTGAGCGCGCCAGCGGCGGTCCGTGCCCGATGACAATCCCGGCTGAGACTCGTATCGGTCCTTTCACCATCGTCGAGCTGATCGGCTCCGGTGGAATGGGAGCGGTCTATCGCGCCCACGATCCACGGCTCCGTCGGGATGTGGCCATCAAGGTGCTATTGCCGGCGTTTGCCGGCGATCCGGATCGCCTCCATCGCTTCGAACAGGAAGCGCTCGCCGTCGCCCGCCTCGTCCATCCCAACATCCTGTCGATCCACGACGTCGGCCGCCACGATGGTGCGCCCTACATCGTCACCGAGTTGCTCGACGGGGAGACCCTCGCGGACAAGATCAAGGGGCGCCCCCTGGTCTGGCAGAAGGCGGTCGACTACGCCCGCCAGATCGGGCGTGGTCTCGCTGCCGCTCATGCGAACGGCATCGTGCACCGCGACATCAAGCCCGCCAACATCTTCATCTCCCGAGACGGCGGCGTGAAGATTCTCGACTTCGGAGTCGCCAAGCTGAGAGAGGTGAAGGTGGGGACGGGCGACACCGCGGCGACCGAAACAGTGCACGATCTTGGACCGATCGGAACCGCCGCGTACATGTCGCCCGAGCAGGCGCGAGGGTCCCGTGTGGACGCGAGATCGGACCTCTTCAGCGTCGGCGTGGTGTTGCACGAGATGCTGTCGGGCGTCTCGCCGTTTGGTCGTGATACGAACGCCGAGACCATGACGGCCGTGTTGCGCGAGGAGCCGCCGGACCTGCCGCCGTCTGTCGCCCGCGTATCGGGCCTGACGCGGATCCTGCGTCACCTTCTGGAGAAGGATCCCGCCGAGCGGTTCCACAGTGCGCGCGACCTGATCTTCGCGTTGGATGGCGTCGAGACGGACGCGGCGGTTGTGCCTGCACGAGCGCGCCACCCGATAAGATCGCGGGCCGTCGTCGTCGCCCTCGCTGCGGCGCTTGGCGTCGCGGGGTTCATCGTGGGCCGTCAGACCGTCGCGCCTTCGTCAGGTCTCGAGGTGGCGACGATCCATCGTCTCACTGACTTCAGCGGCATCGAGGAGGCGCCGGCGATCGCGCCCGACCGCAAGTCGGTCGCCTTCACCGCTCGCGTCGACGGACACCAGCAGGTCTTCGTGCGACTCCTGGCCGGCGGAACTCCGCTGCAGATCACAACCGGCGAGCTCGACCACGAAGCGCCGCGCTGGTCACCCGACGCGAGTTCGATCGTCTACTTCTCTCCAGCCGCGCCGGGTGATGTTCAGGGCACCATCTGGGAAATACCAGCTCTCGGTGGCGCGCCGCGCCGCCTCGTCGACAGCATCGGCGGCGCAGACGTTGCGAAGGACGGGCGGCTCGTATGCTTCCGACTGAATGGCGAACGCATTCAGTTGATTGTCGCGTCCCGCGACGGTTCTGATGTCCAGGTGATCGGAGATACGGCGGCCCCCGTCTACTACCGGCATCCGCGCTGGTCCCCTGACGGTCGCTGGGTGGCGTATCAGGCCGGTGACGGAGTTCGCTGGGATCTCTTCATCCAGCCGGTGGGCGGCGGCGCTCCACGACAGTTGACGCACGACAATCGCCAGATTCACGGCCTGGCGTCGAAGCCGAATGGCGAGGGGCTCATCTTCAGCTCCAGTCGCGGCACGACGATGCCGTACTTGCCGATATTGAGTTTGTGGGAGGTCGACCTGCAGGGCGGTGAGCCCCGCCAGGTGATATCGACCGACGTCTCGCACCTGCATCCAGACGTCCACAGTGACGGAACCATCGTCGCGAGCCGTCTCAACATACAGTTCGATCTGTGGCGCTACCCAACCGATTCCACGGCGGATGAGAACGTCCGGCGCGGAGTCCAGATCACGAGACAGACAGGCCAGGTCCAGACACCGACCGTTGGAAAGGACGATCGGGAAATCGCTTTCCGTCTCCGACAGCGGCGGGCACGTGAACCTGTGGACTGTGAACAGCTCGACCGGTGCGTGGCGGCAGATCACCCACGAACGCGACGAGAACGTGACCCTGGGAGTGCCGATGTGGTCGACGGACGGGAAGCGGATCGGTTTCGTGTCGTCGCGCGGACTGACCGGCCTTTCCTTCGGCATCTGGACAGTCGATCCGGACGGCAGCAACATGCGGAATCTCGTGCCGCGCGGACTGGGGATGACGTGGTCGTCGGACGGGGCGTGGGTGTATTACATCAACGAAGGAACCATCTACAAGATTCCTTCGACAGGCGGCGCAGCGGTCGCCGTCCGGACGGGCCGCGCCCGCAATGTCGTCGCGGCGAACGGTACGACCCTCTTCTTCATGGTGGACCGCACCCTCACCGACGGCAGCCCGGGATTCGAGATCCACGTGGCATCACCCGAGGATGCACCTTCGCGGGTGCTCGCGCGGATCGCCGCCGGCCGGGCGCCGCAGTGGCAGATCGTGCACCCAGCCCTTTCGCCCGACGGGCAGATGCTCGCGCTGCCGTTGACCGACGGGGCGACCACCAACATCTGGACGCTTTCGACCTCCAGCGGCGAGTGGCGCCAGGTGACCGACTTCGGCGCCCGTCCAACTTTCATCGCCCGCCGGGTATCGTGGTTGGCCGATGGCCGCTCGATCCTTGCGGCGGTCGGCGCCGGCGATGCCGATGTCGTCATGTTCGAACGGAAGCCGCCCCAGTAGAGGCGCGACCAGCGTGGCTCGATTGTTCTTCGGTCGTTGACCTAGAATGCCCGCAGTCGAATGCCGGCCTCCAGTACCCTGCCACCAGGCACTCGTCTCGGCGCCTATGAGATCACCGACGCGCTCGCCCACGCACATGGGCGGGGCATCGTGCACCGGGACCTGAAGGCGGCCAACATCGTCATCACGGCAGACGGCCGGCCGAAGATCCTCGACTTCGGGAGCGCAAAACGAATGGCGACGGTCGACCTGGCAGCCGCGACCGTGTCGGTCAGGACGCTGACTGCAGATCAGGAGTTTGCCGGCACCCTCGCCTACATGGCGCCCGAAGTGTCGACCGCGCTCCACTCCGGAACCTGTCCAAGGCGAGCGAACAGCAGTACTTCGCCGATGGCATGACCGAGGCGCTGATCTCCGACCTCTCGGCAATCCGCAACCTCCGCGTCATCTCGCGAACCTGGGTCATGCAGTTCAAAGAGACCACCCTGGGTCTTCCGGACATCGCAACGGCGCTGGCGGTGGACGAGATCATCGAGGGTGCAGTCCTGCGCACGGACACCGCGTTGCGGCTCGATCCGTCCCTGGCCGAGGCGCACACGGTCCGCGCGTGGCTGGCGATGTCGCTGGAGCACGACTGGACGGCCGCAGAGGCCAGCTTCCAACGGGCGCTTCAGTTGAACCCCGGCTACGCGACTGCCCACCA
>JACDDJ010000734.1 GCA_013817065.1 Acidobacteriota bacterium | reverse complement strand
AGACGCGGCGACGTGCGTCCAGATCGCTCCGGTGCCGCCGCGCAGGGGAAACCGAAACCGGTTGTTCGGCCCCCACGCCACATCGTCGCGACCCTCGGCGATGTTGCGGCGCAGGCGCGCGACGTCTACCGTAGCGACGCGTTCGCCCATCCACTCGGTGTCCATCGTTTCGAGCGGGTAGCCCCACACCTTGAAATTGTAGGGAATCATGAAGAGCGCGGCGATCGTCTGGCCGAAGCTCTGGTCGATCCACTGGCGGAAGTTCGCCGGCCGCCGGAGGCCGGTCTGACCGGCGAGCGCTTCGATGTCCGCCAGTGCGCGATCTCGATCGAGTGGCGGAAGGCAGTGGACGTTGTACTGAAATGGGTAGGGGACCCATCGCTCGCGGATCCACACCGACGCGTGACGCTCGTGTTCCAGCCAGCCGCACGTCACCAGCCGATCCAGCACCTCGTCGTAGTAACGGTAATGCGAGAACTGGACATGGCCGCCGACGTCCCAGGTGAAGCCATGGTCGTCAACGTAGCTCGAGGCCAGTCCACCCGCGGCGTCGCTGCGTTCGATGACGACGTAATCCGTCACGCCCAGTTCGTGCAGGCGGTGCGCTGCCCCGAGTCCGGTGGGCCCTGCCCCGATGATCGCGATCACGTGCCGGGATCCTATCACGCAGGGTGCGGCGCACGAGGCGACAGCCCCGGCTGCGAAAACGTAGAATGCCTCGACAAATGAAGCGCAGGTATCGTGATTGCCAGCACGCGCGAAGGCCGCGTCGGCGCGCCGGTGGCCGAGTGGTTCATGGAGCGTGCTCGCCAGCACGGTGGATTCGACGTCGAGCTGGTCGATCTCAAGGCGGTCAATCTGCCGATGCTCAGCGAGCCGAACCACCCGCGGCTCAAGAAACAGACTCAGGAGACGACCACGGCCTGGAGCGCCACGGTCGATGCGCTCGACGCCTTCGTGCTGGTCACTCCCGAATACAACTTCTTCTCACCCCCCGCACTCGTCAATGCGCTCGATCACCTCTATTCCGAGTGGAGCTACAAGGCCGCAGGCTTTGTCAGCTACGGCGGGTCTCCGGCGGCCTGCGCGCGGTGCAGATGACGAAGCTGCTGCTCACCGCCTTCAAGATCGTGCCGATTGTCGAACAGGTCGCGATACCTTTCGTGGCCAAGCTGATCGAGAACGGCCGGTTCGTCGCCAACGAAACCCACGACAAGTCGGCGACGGCGATGCTCGAAGAGTTGTTGCGGTGGACCAACGCACTTGCCCCGCTGCGGCAGCCAGTCAAGGGATCAGGCGGGCGCTTCCTGGCTGCAGAGCACCGCGTCATCCCGCACGACAAGATGATGAAGTCCATTGAGCTATTCGGCACAAAAGTAGCGCCGGAGGTCCGAAAAGCCGTGTCGCCTTTGTCGTAGCCGTAGATGTGGTGATAACCCGTGGCTGCCCGGGACATCTGCGCAGCGTGCACTCTTCCACTTACCATCTTCCATTTACCATCCCGGATTGAGCCGTCTGCGGCACAATACAGAGATGTCTCCTACGCTACGCCCCGCTCCTGCTGCTGGCTTTGATTCTCTTGGCCTTTCCGCCGACCTGCTGAAGGCCGTCACCACTCTCGGGTATGAGGAAGCGACGCCGGTTCAGCGCGCCACCATACCGCTGATGCTGGCGGGCAAGGACCTTCTCGCGCAGGCGGCCACCGGCACCGGGAAGACCGCGGCCTTCGCGCTGCCGATGATCCAGATGATCGTCCTCGGCAAACAGACCGCGGGCGCGGCGGGGCGGAAGGGCCGGCTGAAGACGCAGGGTCTCGTGCTCGTGCCGACTCGCGAGCTGGCGATGCAGGTCGCCGAAGCGACGCACAAATACGCCCGCGGCAGCGGATTGATCGTGGTGCCGCTCTACGGCGGCGCGTCGATGATGCAGCAGATCCGCGCGTTGGAGCGCGGCGCCGACATCGTAGTTGGCACACCCGGGCGCATCCTCGATCACATCCGCCGGCAGTCCCTCGTCCTTGACGCCATCCGCGTCCTGGTCCTCGACGAAGCCGACGAGATGCTCGACATGGGCTTCGCCGAGGACATCGACACCATCCTCGATGCCACCCCGGAGGAACGCCAGACGACGTTGTTTGCAGCGACGATGCCGTCGCGGCTGCGGGCGATCACCGAGAAGCACCTGAACAAGCCCGAGCGCATCATGATCGCGGGGGAGAAGACGGCGGCCGGCAAAATGCCTCGCGTTCGCCAGGTTGCCTACGTGGTCGCGCGCGCACACAAGGCGGTGGCGCTGCAGCGGGTTCTCGACGTCGAGAGCCCAACCTCGGCGCTGGTGTTCTGCCGGACGCGCCTCGAAGTCGACACGCTCGTCGAGACCCTGAACTCACACGGCTACCGCGCCGAAGCGATTCACGGCGGCATGCAGCAGCGGCAGCGCGAGATCGTGATGGGACGTTTTCGCGCCGCCAAGACCGATCTGCTGATCGCCACCGACGTCGCGGCGCGCGGCCTGGACATCCAGCAGCTGTCGCACGTCTTCAACTACGACGTGCCGTCGGCGCCGGAAGTCTACGTTCACCGCATCGGCCGTACCGGCCGCGCCGGACGCGAGGGCACCGCGATTACGCTCGCCGAACCG
>JACDDJ010000733.1 GCA_013817065.1 Acidobacteriota bacterium | reverse complement strand
CGGTAGGCGTTCATCCGATACGCCAGGTAGGCGGACACTCGGACCAGCGTGGTCGCGGCGACCAGGTGGATGATGCCGTAGCCGGCGAGGACGATGGCCACGTTCACGGCTGCGGCCGCGACGCTCGTCACGATCGCCACCATGTTGTTGATGTCGTAGCGCTGGAACCCGCCGGTGACCGCACCGTACACGCTGAACGGGAAGTTCAGCATCACGTGCAGTCCGATGATCAGCAGGATCCACTGCCCGACGCCTGCCTGGGCCGCCGTAAGTTCGAAGAGGTGTTCCAGGTTGAACGCGAGCCCCGCGATTAGTCCGTAGGCGAGCAGTCCAACGACTCCAAACGTCACGAAGACGGTGCTGGCGATCTCGTTGATCGCCCGCGCATTGTTCTGGGCGCGGTACTGCGCCATGAATTTCACGAGCGCGTTGGTGCCCATCTCGAACGCGGAGAAGTGCATCGTCACCGAGCCAAGCAGCACCCACAGGCCGTACTCGGACTGTCCGAGGTAGGCCAGGTTGAAGGGCAGCAGCGACAGTCCGATCGCCATGTCGGCGAGGATCGCGAGATAGCGCGTCGAGACGTTCTTCGCGACGGTCTGAAGCGCGCGCTCCCGGTTCGGTCCCCAGGCTGGCTCTGGCGCCGGAACGCTCACGCGGCCCCCTTGCGGAAGAGCACCACCTTGACGGTGTCGAACACGATGGTCAGGTCGAAAATGATCGACAGGTGCTTTATGTAATAGAGGTCGTAGCGCAATTTTTCGGTGGCGTCGTCGATCGATGAACCGTAGCGATACTTCACCTGTGCCCAGCCGGTGAGGCCCGGCTTGACGGCGTGACGCTGCTGGTAGAAGGGGATTTCCTTGGCCAGCTCGGAGACGAAGAACGGGCGTTCGGGACGGGGCCCGACGAAGCTCATGTCGCCGCGCACCACGTTCCACAGCTGCGGCAGCTCGTCGAGGCGGGTCTTGCGGATGAAACGGCCGACGCGGGTCACCCGGTCGTCGCCAGCCTTGGCCCACACCGGCGTGCCGCCCCTTTCGGCGTCAGTGCGCATCGAGCGGAACTTGTACAGCGTGAACGGCCGGCCGTTCTCACCGACACGCTCCTGGCAATAGAGGACAGGGAAGCCGGACTCGAGCGCAATCGCAATCGCGGTCAGCAGCATGAACGGCGCGGACACGATCGCGAGTACGGCCGCGAGCGTCAGGTCGATGCCGCGCTTCATCCAGCGGGTCAGCCGCGACACCCGGAAGCCGTCGGAGAAGATCAGCCAGCTCGGACGCAGGTCGTCGATGAGGATCTTGCCGGTGATCCTCTCGTAGGTCGTGGTCACTTCCTCGACGCGGACGCCCGCCATCTTCGCGTGCAGCAGCTCGTCGACCGGCAGTCGTCCACGTCGATCCGACAGTCCGACGACGATGCGGTCGATCTGGTGAAGGGCGATCAGTCGGGGAATGTCCGCGGGCGTGCCGATGATCCCGGGGTTCACGATGCGCTCGCCGATGCGGCTTGCGTCTTCGTCGATGAAGCCGATTACCCGGTAGGCGTAATCTTTCTGCTCGAGGATCTGGCGGGTGACTTTCCGGGCAGCCTCACCGGTCCCGACCACCAGGATCCGCTCCTCGAGGTAGAACGAGCGCGTCACGCTGTTGAACAGCAGACGCCATCCGAGGATGCCGACGACGAACACGAACAGGGAAGAGACGAAGATGCCGTCGCCGATGATCAGCGACGGGACCGTGAAGTAGAGGGCCGCGAGCACGATCGACGCGGCGCCGACCGCCTGGAGGAGTCGAACGATCAGCTCGCGGTTGGAGTGCACCAGCGTGAGGTCGTAGAAGTCGTTGTAGTAGAGGCACAACTGGCAGACGACCGTCACCAGGCCGACCTTCCAGAGGCTGGCGGCGAGATCGGGCGTGCCCTGCACGGCGGCCGCCAGTGCCACTGATCCTGAGATCAGCAGCACTTCGGCCGCGAAGACCGTGAGGCCGCGTGTAGAGACTTGCCGGTTGAAGACCTGCATGACCGTGGTTCCCTGGGTATTACCCGGCGATATAACCGTAGCCGTCGTCGCCGTAGCCGTCGGCGGCGCCTTCGCCGGCGCCGTTCAGCACCAGGCCGAGGACTTTGCCCATGTCCAGCCCCGAGAGGGCACGCTCGATCGCCGGCTTTGGTGTGATTCCCGCGCGGACGACCATCAGCAGGCCGTCGGCGATCGGTGAGACGACATGGACGTCGGCGAGCGGTGCGACCGGCGGCATGTCGATGATGATTCGATCGAAGCGCGAGCGCAGCCCGTCGAGCAGGCGTCGCATCGCCGCCGACCCAAGCAACTCGGCCGGCTTCACTGCCGGCGTGCCGGCCTGCATCACGGTGAGGTGTTGATCGGGCAGATGCACGAGTGCGCTGTCGACGTCGGCCGCGCCCATCAGCACCTCGGACAGCCCGGGCGCCTCCGAAAGCCCGAACATGGTGGCGACTGATGGACGGCGAAGGTCGCAATCGAGCAGCAGGACGCGCTGATGGAACTCCTGCGCCATGGTCAGCGCCAGGTTGGCAGCGGTCAGGCTCTTGCCGTCACCCTTCGCCGGGCTGGTCACGATGATGGCGCGGACGGTGCGGCCATTCTCGGCGCGCT
>JACDDJ010000138.1:3356-9290 GCA_013817065.1 Acidobacteriota bacterium | reverse complement strand
CCCCTCGAACGCTGGACCGGCCGGGCACGACGCGGCGAGGAGGCGATGACGGTTGCCGACGAGGAGCTCGGTGTTTGTCCCGATGTCCATGAGGGCGACGAGCCGGTCTTCATGGGCGAGATCCACAGCCAGCAGGCACGCCGCCGCGTCGGCGCCCACGTGGCCGCTGATGATCGGGAGGCCATACACACGCGCCTTGGGATGGATGGGCAGCAGGCTCCGTCGGCCCGTTGTCGTCAGGCTGGTCGTGGTGCGCCTGCCTTCCGACATTTCGATCTCGGTGATCGACCGGTAGGGGTTCTGGCCGATCGAGTACACGCTCTGGCGAAAAAACAGGTCGCGCATCGTCGAGTTGCCTACGAGCACGACGTCATAGATCGACAGCGGATCGACCGGGAGGTCCGCGATCGCGTGGCTCAGGTAGCCGGCGAGCGTCCGCATCAGGAGCCGCCCCTGGTGCTCGGTGTCGTAATGGATACGGGACATCACGTCCGAGCCGCCGAAGCGTTGCGGATTCTCGAACGAGGTGTCCGCAACGAGCTCACCGGTTTCGAGGTCGACGAGCCTGACGACGATCGTCGTCGTGCCGAGGTCAATCGCGAGGCCGTGAATCGGCCCGGTGGACCGGTCGATATCTTCGCCGGTGATCGTGTCGACGATGCGATCGCCGGCGCGGGCGACGGCGGGGTCGAGCGGCGTCGTGCTATGCGAGGCCGGCAGGTGCAGAGCGGTTCGCTCGATGCGCATGTGGCCCCGTCGCATCGTCTGACAGGCGATCTCTCCCTCGTTCGCCGCCACGCGACACTGGCACGAGAGCCGGAAGTGGCCGCCCCGGACGTCGAGGTGCTTCTCGAACTCGGTCGGTGGCGAGAGCAGCTCCCTGCCGCTCGTCACCTCGACGACGCATTCCTTGCACTTGCCCTGCGTGACGCAGGACGTGGGCACGTGCACGCGAGCCTGCTCGGCGGCGGCGAAGAGCGACACCCCCCTGGTCGCGGCGATTCGGTGTCCGTTGATGGTGAGCGTGACCGGCATGTGGTTGGCAGGGTTACCAGTTGAAGTCGGCTTCGAGCTCGAGCTTGACTGCGCGCGCCACGTCCTCGGCCGTCCCCCCGCGCTCCTGCTCGTCACTCCAGCGCCACTGCGCGAGGTAGTCGTCTGTGCTCTGCAACCCTCTCTGCGCGGCGAGCTGATCGATCCGCTCCATGAATCGCGGGTCGAGCGGCAACGTGACGTCGTCGAGATCGTCCTTTACCTTGATCTGCGAGGGGATCTCCTGCCAGTAGAGAATCTTGTAGGTCGCCACGATGTCAGGAGTCCTTCGCCAGCCGGAGGAACAGGTCGACGGCCGACGACGCGTTCTGGCCGTAGCCGTCGGCGCCGATTTCGTCGGCGAACATCTGGCTGATGGGCGCCCCGCCGATCGCCATCTTGATGTGTCCCTTCCCGGCGGCGTCGAAACCGTCGATCACCGTTTTCATGTAGGTCATCGTGGTGGTAAGGAGGGCGCTCATGCCGATGATCGCCGGCTGGCACTTCTCGGCCGCCGCCATGAACTTCTCGACGCTCTGGTCGACGCCGATGTCGTGGACTTCGAAGCCGGCGCCCTCGGCCATCATGCAGACGAGGTTCTTCCCGATGTCGTGGAGATCGCCACGGACAGTCCCCATCAGGAGCACGCCGGTGCGCGCCACCCCGCTGTCCTTCGCGCTCAACAGGGGCTTGAGCACCGCCATCCCGGCCTTCATGGCGCGCGCGGCGATCAGCACTTCCGGCACGTAGAGGACGTTGTGCTTGAAGTCTTCGCCGACGACGCTCATGCCTGCAATCAGGCCCTCGGTGAGGACTTCGTTCACGGGCCGCCCCGCGGCGAGGGCGTCCTTCGTCATCTGCTCGACCTCTTTGGCGTTCCCCTCGTAGAGGTATTGATTCATCAGCGCGTAATCAGGCATCGGATTCACTCGCGGCTCGAGTTGAATTCGTCGAGCGCCTCGAGCATCGCGAGGATGTTCTGGCGCGGCATCCCCGGGCTGACGCCTCCCCCGACAGACAGGATGACACCTTCGCCGCCCGACCCTTCGAGCACGTCGAGTGTGGCTTCTCTGACTTCCTCAGTGGTGCCGCGGACGGCGATTTCCAGCGGATTGACGTTGCCCATCAGGCACATGCGGTCGCCGACCCGTTCTTTGACTTCGCGAATGTCCTTCTGTTTGCCCCAGTTGAGCACGTTGAACCCGGCGTCCGGCAGGTGATCGAGGCAGGCATCGACTTCGGCGTCGTTGTGATAGAGCTTCACCCAGTCGTCGGGGAAGGCGTCACAAATCCGCTTCAGGTACGGGTGCGCGAATATCTGGTAGTGCTCCTCGTTGATGAACCCGACGATGTCGTCGAGGATGAAGATGCCCTCGACGGCGTCACCCATGACCTTGTGCTGCGCTTTGAGCCAGTCGATGACGACCCGCGTGCACAGGTCGATCAGCTTATGGGTGCCTTCAGGGTTTTCGACGATCTCGATCATCAGGTTGGTCGTGCCGCGCACGAACCCGGCGGTGCACAGCGGGCCACGTGACGTGATCATCGGCAGGATGTAGCCTTGATCGAGAATCTGTTGCCGGTGCATGCCGATCCGGTGCAGCGTCATCGCCGCGAAGGCGTCGGCCTCGACCTCGTACTCGGGGAACTGGTCGATGTCCTCCAGCCGGTAGAGCGTGTGGTACTCGCTCGGCGTGTTGTCCTGCCAGAATTTGATCTTCGCGCCGAGCACCGAGGGTTCGGCCGCCATGCCGTATTCCATCCACCATGAGGGAACCATGATGATGTCCGGGAACTCCCGCATGATCTTCAGGTTGGACTCGAACCAGAGCTGGGGATCCAGGTAGTAGTCCATGTGCTTGATCCCCAGGTAGCCGGGAATCCAGGGGCTGTCGACGATGAGCGCCATGGGCACCTTGTCCAGCTTCTCACGCCGGGCCGCCCGCTTGAAGATCTCCCACTGTTCGGGTCGCATCGGTCCTCTCAACTGACAGTATCGTTAGTGTGGATGCCGGAGCGTCACGCGACAATGGCGGTGCCGAACTGCTTCCGCAGCACCAGCGCCACGGTGCCGCGCAGCCGCGCTTCGGCCCCATCCCCCGCAGGGGCGATGCGGGGAAGAGGACTCGAGGTGCGTGCGGCCGCGCCCTTCTCGAGAGCCGGGCCGATGATCCCCCACGCGCGCGTGACCTCGCCGACGACGAGAATGAGGCTGGGCGCCAGGCCGGTGGCGAGCATGGCGATGCCCCTGCCCAGGTAGTCCCCGACCCCGCTCAGGGCGGCGACGGCCTTGCCGTCACCTTGTTCCGCAAGCGTCAGCAGTTGGTCGAAGGTGATCCCCGGAGCGTGTCCGGTCGCTGCCCCGCGGCCCGCCGCCTCCGAGTAGGCGCGGAGCGCAGCCGTATTCGACGCGTATACCTCCCAGCAGCCGCGCCGTCCGCAACTGCAGAGGGGGCCCCGTTCGTCGAAGCTCACGTGACCGAACTCGCCGGCGAGTCCGGAGGCCCCGCGGACCAGGCGACCGCCGCTGATGATCCCGGTTCCGATCCCTTCGGAGACCGTCACGACCACGAGGTCTTTCGTCTCGCGGTGAGTGCCGAAAGATGCTTCCGCGATCGCGCAAGCGTTGGCCGCGTTTTCCAGTTCCACCGGGATGCCGGTCGCCAGTTCGATCGGCGCCTTGAGATCGATGTCGCGCCATCCCAGGTTGGGCGCGGCGACGAGACGCCGTCGGGCGTGATCCACGCCGCCCGGCACCGTCACGCCGATTCCCTCGCAGACGAGCCGGGGGTGCGCGCGGAGAAACGCCTGCAGGCGGCGACAGAGATTCCGCACGAAGACACGCGGCTGGGGCGCCGTCGGCATCCTTTCGTAGGTAATGACACGTCCATTGGGATCCGCAATCGCGATGGTCGTCAGCGCGGGGCGGATATCGACCCCGAGGATGCGCGCCCGCTCGACGTTGAGATAGAGCAGGCGTGGCTTGCGACCACGGGACGCCTGCCCAGCAGCCCCTTCCGTGACCCAGTTCTGCCCGATCAACTGTTCGGTAATCAGGGACACGGTGCTTGGCTGCAATCCGGTCTGGCGGGCGAGCTCGGCGCGGGAGATGGGCTGCCTGGCGCGGATCAGGCCGAGGATCCGGTGACGATTGACGTCACGCACGGTTTCAGTCGAGGTGATGGCGATGGGTGGCATTGTGGCCCGACGAGCTTTAATTCGAGTGGCAAACGATACATCCGGCTGCGGGGGCTGTCAAGCGTGCCGCGGCACCACGGTCCGGGGCAGCAGTGGCCCGCCGGGCCCCTCTGCACCACGGCATCTCGCGCTTGACAGCGTCCCGGGCGAGCCACTAAAGTTCGGGCTTCAAAGAAATGTCCCTCGACTTCACGAGTCCGGGGCGACCGCCACCGCGAGGAGTCACGCATGTCGACGATCCGCCAGCTTGTGACGAGTACACCGCAGGTCACGGTGTATTTTTTGATCCTGCTGTTCATCACCAGTTCGGCGGCTGCCCAGGAGACGCGCGCGACGGTATTCGGCACGGTGCGCGACGCGTCCGGGGGCGTGCTCCAGGGCGTGCCGGTGGCGGTGACCAACGACGACACCAACATCAGGAACGATGCGGTCACCAACGCGAGCGGGGCCTTCGAGATCCCGTACCTGCTCCCCGGCACCTACACCGTGAGCGCGGAGCTCGGTGGATTCAAGAAGTTCACCCAGACGAACCTCGTTCTCGCGGTGAACACCCGGGCCGAGGTGCAGATCTCCCTCGAGCTCGGCACGGTCACCGACGAAGTGACGGTCACGGCCAACGCCACCCAGCTGGCGACAACCGCGAGCGCCTCCCAGGTGTTCACGAATCGGCAGGTGAATTCGCTGCCGATGTACAGCAACAGCGCCGCGCTGCTCGCGCGCAGTGTGCCCGGAATCCAGTGGGTTGCGCCCTCGAATTATCTGGGTCTGCACTCCAACGCCGGCGCCTCCTCGATTACCGTCGCCGGCGGCGTGGGCGGCAACGAGTACTCGCTCGACGGCGTGCCGAACGCGGCGGGTAACCGACGGATGGGGTACCTGCCGTATACCGACACCGTCGCCAAGATCAAAGTGGAAACTGCCGGCTTCGATGCCTCCAAGGGGCATTCGAGCGGCGCCAACATCAGCATGCTCTCGAAGAGCGGCGCCAACTCCTATCGGGGCAGCGCCTCCTGGCAGTACTGGAATCCCCAGTGGAACGCGACGCAGAGCACCACCAACCTCGCCTACTACGGAGGCATCGAGCGGGCCGAGCGTGAGGGGCGGACCGCGGACGCGGCGCGCCTGAGAAGCCAGCCCAAGGTGCAGCCCGGCTACTCGAACAGCTGGGCGGCGGTCGCCGGCGGCCCGATCTGGCTGCCGAAGGTGTTCAAGGGCACCGACCGGCTCTTTTTCTTCTTCAGCTACAACGGCTTCAAGGACAAGAAGACCGAACAGCCGACCCAAGTCAACCGGACGGTACCCACCGAAGCACACCGCAGAGGCGACTTCTCGGACCTGCTGGCGCTCGATCTGGTGAAAATTTCTTCACCGCCACTACGATCCGCCGGCATCAGCTTCTCCGGATGTATCCACACATGACGGGTCTCTCCAACGGCTCCGCCCCGCTCGGCAAGTCCCAGTATCATCACGTCGAGCTGTCGCTGCAGCAGCGCGTGCAGCACGGGGTCGAATGGAACGTGTCGTACATACGGGCCTGGGACCGGCGTCGGGAGCTGTTCAACAACGAGTACGATCAGGTACCGGCGTGGCGGTCGGGCAATGCGTCAGCGCCCCACCATCTCATCCTGACGGGGATCGCCGAGTTTCCGTTCGGTGAAGGCAAGCGGTGGCTGTCGAACCCCGGCGTTCTGAGGACCCTGACGG
>JACDDJ010000138.1:0-3346 GCA_013817065.1 Acidobacteriota bacterium | reverse complement strand
GGCGTGATGCGAGCGCTCGCGGGAGGATGGCAGCTGGCCGCCATTTATCACCTGCAGAGCGGCCAGGCGCTCAACTGGCCGAACGCCTTTTACTACGGCGACAACTACGATGACATCCTGTTGCCGCGAAGCGAGCGCGATCGCGAGCGTTGGTTCAATGCCGACAACTTCGAGCGCTCGACCGCGAAGGTGCCCGCCGCGTTCCATCGGCGCGTGTTTCCACAGCGACTCCCCAAGCTGCGGGCCGACTACATGAATCAGCTGGACCTGCGGTTGACCCGGGGCATCAGCGTCCCAGGCAAGCGGCGCCTGGAATTCACGGTTGACGCGATCAACGCGCTCAACAACGTCCAGTGGAATGCGCCAAACCTGACGCCGACCGATACCAACTTCGGCGTCGTGACCACGCAGCGGAACGAGCCGCGGTGGCTTCAGTTCCAGCTGCGCTTCACGTTCTGAAGCATGGCTGCAGTCACGCCACGCGCCGCTACGTCCCCGCGTCCCCGGCTCACGCGAGGGACGGCGCTGCTCGCGGCTGCGCTCGCCATGGCGATTGACGGCGTGGCTCCCACGGTGCAGGGTCAAGACCGCGCCGTGGAACCAGTGAAGCTGATCACGCTCGATCCGGGCCACTTTCACGCGGCCCTCATCCAGAAGGAAATGTACCCCGGCGTGTCGGACGTCGTGCACGTGTATGCGCCAGTCGGCACGGACCTCGTCGCCCACATGAACCGCATCGCGCAGTTCAACGAGCGCGCGGAACGTCCAACGCGCTGGCAGCTCGAGGTCCACAGCGCCCCCGACTTTTTCGAGCGGATGCTCCGCGAACGCCCCGGCAACGTCGTCGTCCTGTCAGGCCGGAATCGACCCAAGATCGACCGCGTCCTGGCGTCGGTCAACGCGGGCCTTCATGTGCTCGCCGACAAGCCCTGGATCGTCTCGAGCGACGACCTGCCAAAGCTGGATGCCGCCCTCGCCACCGCCGCGAAGAAAGGTCTCGTCGCATACGACGTGATGACGGAGCGCTTCGAGATCACGACGATCCTGCAGAGAGCATTCGTCGCCGATACTGCCGTGACAGGACGGGTGGTGCCAGGAACAGAACGGGAGCCCGCCGTAACCCTGGACAGCGTGCACTACCTGATGAAGACGGTCGCCGGCGTGCCGAATCTGCGTCCGACGTGGTTCTTCGACACCGAGCAGCAGGGCGAGGGGCTCGCCGACGTCGGCACGCACCTCGTCGATCTCGTGCCGTGGATCCTGTTCCCGCAGCAGGCGATCCACTACAAGACCGATATCCGGCTGCTCGCCGCGGAGCGCTGGCCTACCGTCATGTCGCGTGCGGACTTCAAGCGCGTGACGGGTGCGAGTGAGTTCCCTGCAGCTCTGGCGCCCCGAATCAAAGACGGCCAGCTTCAATACGACGGCAACACATCGCTCCGCTACACATTACGTGGCATTCACACCCGCGTGAAAGCGGCGTGGGACTTCGAGGCGGCGCCAGGGGCAGGGGACACTCACTACGCGGCGGTGCGCGGCACCCGTTCGCGCATCGAGGTGCGACAGGGACCCGAGCAGAAGTATCGTACGGAGCTCTACATCGTTCCCCTCAGCCCGGCCGACCACGCGCGCGTTGCGGAGGCGGCCAAGGCGCGGGTCGCCTCGCTGCAGTCGACGGTCCGCGGTCTCGCGATCGAGGACACCGGACGCGAGCTCCACGTCATCGTGCCGGAGGCGTATCGGACGGGGCACGAGGCACACTTTGCCGAAGTGACACGAGAGTTCCTCGGTTATGTGCGGAACCCGAAATCGATGCCGGCATGGGAGCAGTCCGCCATGATGGCGAAGTATTACGTCACGACGGCCGGCGTCGCACTCAGCCGGAAGGGCAAGTAGCCTCGGCCCGGGTCTGGCGAGTCGGGTCCCGGGTCTTGAACGTGCTGTAGACGTATCACCAGGAGAGAACGCATGAAGACGACTCACGTCGACCGCCGCGAATTCATCCGGGTATCATCAGCCGCCACGGCCGGCCTGACGATGACCTCGGTTCTCCATGGTCAGACCCAGGGCGCAAACGACCGGCTGCGTATCGGCGTAATCGGCTGCGGCATCCGGGGCAATTACCTGATCAGCGAGATCTTCCGCCTGACCGATCTCAACGTCGAGGTCGCAGCGATCTGCGACGTATGGAAGGTGAATCTCGCGAAAACCGCCGCGACCGTCGCGGCCAGGCAGGGCAAGGCGCCGGCGGCGTTCGCGCGCTACGCGGATCTGCTCGCGGTGAAGGACCTCGATGCCGTCATGATCGCGACGCCCGACTTCGGCCACACGCCGATCATGATCGACGCGATCAAACTCAAGAAGGACGTATTTGTCGAGAAGCCGATGGCCACTGACCTCGAGCAGGCGAAGACGGCGATGGCCCTGGCCCGACAGCACAAGACGATCGTGCAGGTCGGGAGCCAGCGTCGAAGCGATCGCCGCCACCAGGCCGGCGCCAAGCTGATTCAGTCGGGCATTCTCGGAAAGATCAGCGAGGTGGAGACCGCGTGGCACGACTCGGTGCCGCGCTGGGCCCGGGCCTACGACGATGTGAGGCCGGAGGACGTCGACTGGGAGCAGTACCTGATGGGCCTTCCAAAAGAGCCGTTCAGCGCCGTCCGCTTCCGCCGCTGGCATTTCTTCAAGGACTTCACGCTCGGCACCCCCTCGCTGCTCGGCAGCCATCTGATCGACGTGGCGCTGTGGTTCATGGATGATCCACTCCCATCGTCGGCCGTAGCCCATGGCGGGGTCTACGTCTGGAAGGATGGCCGCGAGCACGCCGATACCCTCGATTGCATTCTGGAGTGCCCGAAGGGTTTCATCGTCAATTACTCGTCACGGCTTTCGAACAAGCACGCCGTGCCCGAAGCCATTTTTTATGGCACGAAGGGAACATTCGACACCGAGAGCTGGACGGCTCGCGGCGAAGGCGGCGGCGCCGACGCCCTGAAGGAGCCGGTGACGGTGCCCAAGCCGGCGGCTCGATCGAACTCCAGTCCGAGCGCGGTTCCGGCCGCCGACGGGCAGACGGCGGAACCGCAGAACGATCCGCGGATCGGGGGGGAGGGGCACGTGCGCAACTGGATCGAGTGTGTGCGGTCGCGGGCCACACCCAACGCGCCGGTCGAGGTCGGTTTCTCGCATTCTCTTGCCGGCATCCTGTGCTTCAAGGCACTGGAGAGCGGGAGACGACAGATCTACGACCCGAAGACGATGCAGATTCAGGCGGGTTGATGGTGACGCCGCCCGTTGCACCTCGGCGCCGATGCGCAAAAAAGGGAGAGAGATGAATTATCTCGTG
>JACDDJ010000732.1 GCA_013817065.1 Acidobacteriota bacterium | reverse complement strand
CACTAGGTCCACCAGCGGCATCAGCGGACGCATCACGCGCTGCGCCTCCTGCTCTGACCAGAGCTTCCGACGATAGTTGAGGTCGACGCTGACCCGACACCCCGCGGCCTTTGCGGCATCGATGGCCTCACGCGTGCAGCCTGCGGCCGACGCGCTCGATGCTGGCGTGATCCCCGTCCAGTGGAACCAGGCCGCGCCCGTAAAGTCATCGGGCCATGGAACGGTGCCCGGTTCGAGCTCGCTGATCGCGCTGTGACTCCGGTCGTAGAGCACCGTTCCGGGACGCTGGCTCGCGCCGGTTTCGGCGAAGTAGATCCCCAGACGCGTACCGCCGCGGACGATGTGGTTCGTCTGTACGCCTTCCGCGCGGAGCGTTCGGACGGCGGCGTCGCCGAGCGGGTTGTCGGGCAGGCGCGTCACGTAGTGACTGTCGCAGCCAAACTGTGCGAGGCTCACCGCGACATTCGCTTCACCACCGCCGAAGGTCGCGTTCAACGCCGGGGTCTGGAGCAGCCGCTCGTATCCGGGCGGGCTCAGCCGCAGCATGATCTCCCCGAAGCACACGGTCTTTGGCATTCGCTAGGCTCCCGTCCGCGCACGGCGGACGGCATCGACGAAGTGACGCGCGTTCTCCGTGATGCTGTCGAACCGCCCTTCGGCCACGGCGCGGCGATCGACCAGGGTCGTCCCCACGCCAATGGCGACCGCCCCGGCGCGGATCCAGTCGCCGGCGTTCTCGCGCGTCACACCGCCGGTTGGCATGAGGCGCACCTGCGGCAACGGGCCCCGGACGTCCTTGATGAAGCCAGGTCCCAATGCCGTCGCGGGAAACACTTTGACGATCCCGGCGCCGGCGTCCCAGGCGCTGAGAATCTCGGTTGGGGTGAAACACCCGGGCATCGCCGCCACGTCCTGCTCATGACAGGCGGCGATCATGGCGGGCCTGAAGACCGGTGAGACGACAAAGCGGGCACCCGCCAGGATGACGCGGCGGGCGGTGTCCGCATCGAGGACGGTTCCGGCTCCAATCAGCAGATCCGGCGATGACGATGCGAGCTCCTCGATGAGGCGCACGGCGCCGGGCACCGTCATCGTAATCTCAATGGCATCGACGCCGCCTGCCGAGAGCGCGTCGACCACGCGACGCAGCTCGCGTGCGTCCGCGAGTCGGATGACCGCCACCACACCGCTCGATTCGATGCGGGACACCACCTCGGTCCGGATATGCACGCTCATACGACAGCGTCTGTTGGCATGACCGTCATGTCGCGCAGGGCAGGCTCAACGGCTCATCCAGCCGCCGTCAACGACCAGCACATGTCCGTGCACGTACGCGCTGGCGCTCGAGGCGAGGAAGACTACCGCGCCGGCGACATCCGCGGGATCGCCCCAGCGGCCTGCCGGAATGCGGTCCACGATCGCCCGGTTCCGCGCCCCGTCCTGCTGAAGGGCCTGCGTCAGGTCTGTCCGGATGTATCCCGGCGCGATCGCGTTCACATTGACGCCGAGGGGCGCCCATTCGTTCGCGAGCGCCTTCGTCAACTGCGCAACACCCCCCTTGGCCGCGGCATAGGCCGGTACGGTCACCCCACCCTGGAACGAAAGCAACGAGGCGATGTTGATGATCTTGCCGCTGCCCTGCGCGATCATGTGCGCCCCGGCCCGCTTGCAAAGCCGGAACACGCTTCCCAGGTTGACTTCGATGACGCGGTTCCAGTCGGCGTCATCGAACGTGACGGCGGGCGACCTGAGGTTGAGCCCCGCGTTGTTCACGAGGATATCGAGCTGGCCGAAGGCATCCAGGGTCGCGTCGATCAGCTGGCGAGGCACCTCGGAGTCGGCGAGGTCGCCTTGCAGCTGGCAGGCGCGCCGTCCGAGCTGCTCGACGGTCTCGCGCGTATGGTCAGTCGGCCGCGCGTTCCCGTGGCAGGCAACGTCAGCTCCAGCCGCCGCCAGGGCGGCACTGATCGCCGCACCCATGCCCGCGGCGGCACCGGTTACGAGTGCCACCCGGCCTTGGAGGTCGAAGGGGGTGGCGATCATAAGGGGTGCGGCGAGGCTCCGGCGATCAGGCAGGCAAGGACACGCGCCGACGCGCGGAGATCCCGGACTTCGAGGCGCTCGTCGGCGGCATGGGCCACGGCCAGATGCCCAGGGCCGTACACGATGGTCGGAATCCCGAGCAGGTTGTTGTAGAACCAGGCATCGCAGGATGCGGGGAACGCGGCAACCCGCGGCTGGATGCCGGCGGCGATCGAAGCCGCTTCGACCCGGCGGACGGACTCGTGTGACGGATCGACCACGTATCCGTCATGGCGATACATGAATTCCAGGGCATAGTGCGAGGTCAGGTCCTTCGATCCGTCCCGGCGGACCGCCTCGTCTATGCCGCTCATCACCTCTCCCCGCGTGACATTGGGCAGGAATCCTACGACGCCTTCCAGCGTGGCCTCGTCGGGTGTACTCGCGGGCCAGTTGCCGGCGTGCAGCCGGCCGAAGGTGAGCGGCATGGGGTTCTGAAAGGCATCGAACAGCGGAAAAGCTGCCGAGCGATCCCGGAGCCTGGCGTGGAACCGCTCGATGATCGATATGACCTCGATGCTGTTCTTCAACGCGCTGACGGCGGCGCCATGGCTGCCGCTGTGGGTGGCAC
>JACDDJ010000137.1 GCA_013817065.1 Acidobacteriota bacterium | reverse complement strand
GACGCCGCTGCCCCCTCCGGGGCCCCGGCCCCCCGCTTCTGCGGCCGGAGCTGCGGCGGGCTTCTTACCCGCAGGGATCGCAGTCGTGAGGAAGATCCGGTCTCCCCACGCGACGGGTGTCGAGTAACCGCGTCCCGGGATCTCGACCTTCCACTTGACGTTCGACGTGTCGCTCCACGCAACTGGTGGCTCGCCGGTAGCCACACCCGTGTGGGATGATCCGCGCCAGTGCGGCCACGACTCCAGCGCAGGCTTCTGCGCAGCGACAGAGGTTGCTGCACACAGGTACAGCGCGGCAATCCACGAGCGAACGTTTGATCTCGACATGAAGGAATTCTGCCACACTGTTGCTCCCTGTCGCACCGATCCAGCATGACCACAACCGTCACGATCGCTCCGTTCGAACCGGCCGATGCCGAGGCATTCGCGTCGTTGAATCTCGCCTGGCTCGTTCCGCTCGAGTTGTTCGAACCTGCTGATGAGAAGCAGCTATACGGCTACGACGAGAGCGTGTTCGCGCGTGGTGGAGCGATTTTCATCGCCAGGGCCGGGGAGACACGCGTCGGTTGCTGCGCCGCCATCCCGCACGATGACGAGACGATCGAGGTCGCGAAGCTGGCGGTGAACCCCGCCGCGCAGGGGCAAGGGGTAGGACGACGGTTGGTCGATGCGGCACTGGCGTTCGGGATCGAGCGCGGCTTTCGACGCGCCGTCCTGACGTCCAGCTCAAAACTGGTGGCCGCGCTGAAGCTGTACGAGTCGGTGGGCTTCCGCTACCGCGAGATGCCGAGCGTCCGGCCGTATGAGACGGCGGATGTCTATATGGAGCTGGTGCTGATCGACTGACGATTGACAACTGCGAAGTGCGGATCCGGCGCGGTGCGTGGCGTGTCACCCAATCCGCCAATCCGCAATCGTCAATCAGCTTGCACCCCGGCGCATCGCTTGCACTCCTCCATGCGAATGCCTTTCGTTGGAGGAACACATGAAACAGCACAACAGTTATGAAGATGCCTGGGCCGGGCTATCCACCGGGCAGTGGATCGCCCTGGGAGCCGGCGTGGCTGGGCTCGCATTATTGGCGAGCAGCAGCCGAGGCGAGCCTCGGTTTCGGCGTCGCCAATCGTTGAAGAGCCCGGGCGCCGTCCGCGTGGAGCAGGTGACGACGATCAACCGCCCCATCCACGAGGTCTACGACTTCTGGAAGCGTTTCGAGAACTTCCCGAAGTTCATGCGCCACCTGATTTCGGTCGAGAGCCTGCCGAACGGCCGGTCTCGCTGGCAGGCCAAGGGGCCAGCCGGCATGACGGTTGAGTGGGAAGCCGAGCTCATCGAGGATCGGCAGAGTGAATGGATCGCATGGCGTTCCATCGAAGGATCGGGCATTGAGAACAGCGGATCGGTTCGCTTTTCGCCTGCACCCGGCGCCCGCGGAACGGAAGTCCGTGTTCAACTGCAATACAACCCGCCGGCCGGCTCGGTTGGCCGCGGCATCGCCTGGCTCTTCGGTGAAGAGCCCGATCAGCAGATTCACCACGATCTGCACCGATTCAAACAGCTGATGGAAACGGGTGAGATTCCGCTCTCCGATGGACCGAGCCTGCTGCGCGCCGCGCGTCCGGCCGACCCCGACACCATCCGGAATCTCGCAGGAGTGAAGGAATGAAAGCGAATTGCTGGTACGGCACCCGGACCCTGAAAATCGATGATGTGCCCGAGCCGAAGATCCTGAACGCGCGCGACGCGATCGTCAAGATTACGAGTACTGCGATCTGCGGGTCTGACCTGCATCTCTACAACGGCTTTGTGCCGACCATGAAGCGAGGCGACATCCTCGGGCACGAGTTCATGGGCGAAGTCGTCGAGGTCGGCAAAGGCGTGAAGAACCTCGCGATCGGTGATCGGGTCGTCGTTCCGTTCCCGATCGCGTGTGGCCACTGTGCGCAATGCGAACGCGAGATGTACTCGCTGTGCGAGAACTCGAACCCGAATGCCTGGATGGCCGAGAAGCTATGGGGCTACTCTCCGTGCGGGATCTTTGGCTACTCACACTTGCTCGGCGGCTACGCCGGCGGCCAGGCTGAGTACGCGAGAGTGCCGTTTGCTGATATCGGCCCGCTGAAAGTGCCTGAGTCGCTCGATGATGACAAGGTCCTCTTCCTGACCGACATCTTCCCAACCGGATTCATGGCGGCCGAGATGTGCGGCATCCAGCCAGGCGACGTCGTTGCGGTGTGGGGATGCGGACCGGTCGGCCAGTTCGCCATCAAGAGCGCCTACATGCTCGGGGCCGAACGGGTGATTGCGATCGACCGGTTCGAGTATCGTCTGCGGATCGCTGCGGAGAAGGCGGGGGCCGAGACGATCAACTACGAGCAGCAGGACGTACAGGAGACGCTCAAGGAGATGACCGGTGGGCGCGGCCCGGACCATTGCATCGACGCGGTCGGGATGGAGGGGCATGGCCCTGGTCTCCTTGGCGCCTACGACAAGGTCAAGACCGTGATGATGATGGAAACCGACCGCGCCTACGCATTGCGGCAGGCGATCCTGGCGTGCCGCAGCGGCGGCACGGTGTCGGTGGCCGGTGTCTACAGCGGCTTCATCGACAAGTTCCCGATGGGCGCGATCGTCAACCGGTCGCTGACGATCCGCTCGGGACAGTGCCACGTCCAGCGTTACATGCGTCCGCTGCTCGAGCGAATCGAACGGGGCGAGATCGACCCCAGCTTCGTGATCACGCACCGGATGCGCCTCGAGGACGCGCCCCACGGCTTCGATATCTTCAGCAAGAAAGAAGATGAGTGTCTAAAGATTGTTTTGAAGACACACTAATGGTGCGTGGAATCGTTTTTTAGCGGACTCTCCCCGGTCACCCAGGCGCTCGTGGCCAGCCTCTTCACATGGGGCGTCACGGCGCTTGGGGCATCGGTGGTCTTCTTCACCAACACTGTCAACCGCCGCCTGCTCGATCTGTCGCTGGGATTTGCCGCTGGTGTCATGATCGCGGCCAGCTTCTGGTCGCTGCTCGCTCCTTCGATCGCTCTGGCGCGTGAGATGGGCATGATCCCGTGGCTGCCGGCCGTGGTCGGGTTCCTGGCCGGCGGTGCGATGATCCGGATCGCGGACGCCCTGCTTCCCCACCTGCACCTGTTCAAGCCGCTGCGTGAGGCCGAGGGCACGCACACGAACTGGACGCGCAGCGTGCTGATGGTCGTCGCGATCACGCTGCACAACATCCCGGAAGGCCTGGCGATCGGCGTCAGCTTCGGCGCCGCGGGTATGGGCCTGACGGGCGCATCTCTCGGTGCCGCGATCGCGCTGGCGATCGGTATCGGCCTGCAGAACGCGCCGGAAGGCAGTGCCATCTCGCTCCCATTGCGCGGCGATGGACTCTCACGGGTGCGTGCCTGGTGGTACGGCCAGATGTCGGCAGCCGTGGAACCGGTGGCGGCGGTAATTGGCGCCGCTGGTGTGATGATGATGCGGCCGATCCTCCCTTACGCGCTCGCCTTCGCCGCCGGCGCGATGATCTACGTCGTCGTCGAGGAAGTCATACCCGAGTCGCACAGCGGCGGGAATGCAGATGCGGCTACGCTCGCGTGCATGGTGGGATTCGTCATCATGATGACGCTCGACGTGGCGCTCGGCTAAGAGCGCGCTCACTATCGCGCAGGATCACTTCGCGTGGCGCTCCCGCGCTTGCCGTGGCGGTGAAGGTTCGGCCGGCCACCGCACGGCATGGCGGGTTAGACGCGTTCGCGCCCCGCAAGTAGGTCGCCAGTGTCGCTCGGCGGATGTTCTGATATGTATGATCGATGGCCGGGGACGGCCTGTCGCGCCTCGGTGCGCACTGGGTCGCCCAGAGCTCGTCGTCCAGGTCGGCTTCATCGAGTGGACCGTCAACGGCAAACTGCGCCACCCCCGCCTGCTGGAGGCGTGCGCTTCGACAAAGCGGCCGGCGAGGTCGTAAGGGAGACTCCGTGATCACTCATCCCGAAAAGGTGCTGTTCCCCGCTGACGGCATCACGAAGGGCGAGCTGGCCGCTTACTACGAGGCGATCGCGCCGGTGATGGTGCCGCACATCCGCGCCCGGCCGATCACGATGGAGCGCTTTCCTGCCGGCATCGGCAAACAGGGCTTTATTCAGAAGGACGTCTCCAAAGGCTTTCCCGCCTGGCTCGAACGCGTCGAGGTCCCGAAGAAGGACGGCACCGTCCATCACCCGATCGTCACCGACACGCGATCCCTGCTGTGGATCACGAACCAGAATTGCATCACTCCGCATATCTGGACGACGCGCGCGCCGGACCTGTATCACCCTGACATTTGTGTCTTCGACCTGGATCCGTCGGAGGACGACGCCGAGGCACTGCGGGATGCGGCGCTCAGACTGCGAGACACGCTCGAGGAGCTGGGACTCCCGAGCTGGGTGAAGACCTCCGGGTCGAAGGGCTTCCACATCGCCGTCCCGCTCGACGGCAAGCTCGAGACCGGCGACGTCGCGGGCTTTGCCCACGCGGTTGGAACGTTGCTGACGATCAGAGATCCAAAGCACCTCACACAGGAGTTTCACAAGAAGGATCGCGGCACGCGCATCCTGATCGACACCGGGCGCAACGGTTACAGCGCGACGTTTGCCGCCGTCTACGCGGTCCGCGCCAAAGCGGGAGCACCGGTGTCAGCTCCGTGCACGTGGGAGGAGATCGAGCGCGGCGAGGTTCAGCCGCGGACCTTCACACTCCGCAACATGGCGGACCGCGTCGCCGAGGTCGGAGACCTGTGGGGCGACATGCGCAAGAAGAAGCGGTCCCTTACGAGAGCCGTGGGCAAGCTGCGCAAGGTGAAGGGCTGAGGGAACGCTAGCAGCCCCGGACATCCCGGAGCTGATAGCTCGTTGTCGTTTGAGGTTTGCCTAGAATTTGGTCGTGAACGAGAGCTTCACGGCGCGCGGTGAGCCCGGCGTGATGTTGGAGTTGCTGTGCGCGCTGGCGTAGTAGCGCTCGTCGAATAGATTCTCGACGTTGACCTGCGCCCGCACCCTGGCCGTGACGTCGAAGAACACCGCACCGTCCACGCGCGCGAAGCCCGGCAGGACGACGCGATTGTCGGTGGATGCGAAGATCGCCGTGCGGCGGACCAGGCCGAGAGCGGCGGACCACCGCGGCGTGATGTCGTACTTGGTCCAGAGCGACAGTGAGTGAGCAGGCACGTGCGCGAGTGAGGCGCCGGTCTGTGCAGTCGCCGAGATCGATCGCGTGATCGTTCCCTCCTGGTAGGCGTACCCGGCAATCAGGTTCCAGACCGGGGTGAGCGCGCCGGTCAACTCCAGTTCGAGGCCCTCCGTGCGCTGCGCGTCCACCAGCACCGATCGGGTCGGATCGTTGGGATCCGGGACGGCGACGTTGCCGCGGTCGAGGCGATAAAGAGCCGCCGTAATCCCAAGCGCAGGACGGATGTCCCACTTCGCCCCGAGTTCATAGTTACGGAACGCTTCCGGCTCGAGAGCTTCATTCGACACCGACAGCGAGGCCAGCTGCTCGCCGGCTCGCGGCACGAAGGTCAGGCTGTAGCTGCCGTAGAGAGACAGCGGCAGGATCGGCTTGTAGACGAGTCCGAGACGCGGCGAGACCATCCGGTCGCTCGCCGACAGCGCCGCGCCCGTCCGGCTATCCGTGAAATCGATGTCGAGCGCATCGAAGCGCACTCCGGCGACGGCCTGCAGGCGACTGGTGAGTTCGACCTGGTCCTGGGCGTAGACGGCAGCGAGGCTGGCGACGCCGTGGTTATCCGCGTCCGTGGCGCTCTGCCGGAACGTGACGGGTGCGTCGATCGTCGGCGCGGAGAGCGGCGCCTGCACCGACGTGGATGTGCCGTTGAAGAAGCCGGTCGAGCGGAAGTTGTCAGTCTCCTGCCGGCCGAGTTCGGCGCCGACGAGCAGGGTGTGACCGATCCCTCCGGTACGGGTGCGGAGGACCAGATCCGTCTGGTTGAACAGGTTCGCGCGGTCGGTCGCGTTGTTGTATGCCGAGATCGTCACCATCGTCCCCGCGGCGTTGACCGCGCCTGGAAAGACGTTCTGGTAGAACTTGTCGTAGACCCCGTAGCTGAGTCGATTGCGCAGCGTCGTACCGCCGGGGAGCTGGTGGTCGAGCACCGCGGCAACGACGTTGACCGTGGAGTCCATCGGACTCTGCGAAGGATCGCCAAAGAAGGTCGAAGAATCGGTGGCGAGCGGCAGTCCGTTGAACGACGAAACGCCGCGATCGGCGACCCGCTCGTCGTGGAAGTACTCATAGCTGGCCCGCACTGTCGTCGCGGGACCGAGACGTAATGCGAAGGACGGCTGCACGCCGACGCGCTCGACGCCGACCCCGGCGCGGTACGAGTCGGACTTTTCGTACATCCCGGTCACCCGTGCGGCAACGGCGCTGTTCAATGCCGTCCCAAGATCCGCAGTGAGGCGGCGGTTTTCCCACGAACCCGTCTGAACGGAAATCTCGCGGGCCTGGCCCCAGTCGGCCTGGCGCGTGACGCGGTTGATGACGCCGCCGGCGCCGCCGCGGCCGAAGATCATCGCGTTGGGGCCCTTCAAAGCCTCGACGCGCTCGACGTTATAGACGTCGCGAAAATATTGCACATCGTCGCGCACGCCGTCGACGAAGAAGTCCGCGGTCGACGCGTTGCCGCGAAACACCGGCGTGTCGCGGTTCCCTTCGCCTTGCGCCATTGTGACGCCCGGCATGAAGCGAACGACTTCCGCCATGCTCGACATTCTCTGTTCGGCGATCAGTTCGCGCGATACGACACTCACGGCCTGCGGCACATCGCGCAGCGGGGTCGGCGTCCTGGTTGCGCTGCTGACGACTCCCGTGCGACCGGCGGTGGATCCCGCGACGTCTACGCTCTGGGAGAACGACGCGATGCTCAGCACGACTTCGAAAAATGCGGGCTCGGTAGAACCGACCGTCACGCGTCGCGACGCCTCACTGAATCCATGTGACTTGACGACGACCGTGTAGCGCCCCAGCGAGAGCGGGGTGCTGAACTCCCCCTTCGCGTTCGTCAGGATCGTCGTGTTCTGCCGTTGGTCCCCTTCGAGCCGCAGACTGACGGTGGCGAACGGAACAGGCGCGCCGGTGGCGTCCAGCACTCGCCCGTGCAGTGAAGGCGACGGTTGTGCCGTCTGGGCAGCGGCGAGGGAATCAGAGGTCGAAAAACCGAGGAGAAGCAGCAGAACTAGAACAGCAGCATGCAGACGAGGCATCAGGACGCACTCCAATTGTTGCGTCGTGGCGCGTCCCTCCGTAGAATCGCAGAGTCGGACGCGTCAACGCGCGAGCGAAGACAGGTTTCAAGGACCAGCGTTTTGGCACGGCCCGCCGGTGTATCAGCACCGTCGGGCCACTTTCAGGACCAGTCCAACTTGCGACCGGTCGCAGGACCTGGCGAAAGCTTATATCCGACCGAATCGGTCGTCAATAGTGTAGCGGGCGAACTCACGATCCCGACCCCGTTGACTCACCGTCTAAAAGCGGTTGTAGTGTCGGCAGGAGGTCTCTTTCATGAGCAATCGAACCGTGCGCCGTCCGTTAGTCCTTGTTCTCGCGTGGGTGCTGTCGCTGGTTGGAGCGGGAGTGGCGGGTGCCGCCCTGACGCAACGCGACCACGAACCGAAGGTCATTTCGGGATCAGACTTCGGCTTCATGGTGGAGCGCATCGGACGCAATGACGCCCCGATCGGACGACTGGTCGTGCGGGTTAACGGCAAGTGGGTGGACCCGGAGATTGCGCCGGCCATGCGCTTGGCGAAGTAGCTTGCGAGGCGGCTACACCGTTTTCCGCTGACGCCGCACGTAACGGACGATGAGGAGCAGGACGACACCGACGAAAAGAATGGTGCCGATCGGCCCGACGACGTCGCGGATCTTTTCGTAGGCGTCGGCGAGCAGGTATCCGGCGATGGTGAGGGCGGCGGTCCAGAGGACGGTTCCGGCGATCGTGAAAAGCAAGAACACGGGCGTCGGCATCTTCGCGACGCCGGCCGGAACCGAGATGAGCGAGCGAACGCCCGGCATCAGCCGGCCGAAAAACGTGGCGCGTCGCTTGTGCCGATTGAACCAGTCCTCGGCGCGCGTCACATCCTCGATGTCGAGCAGCAGCCAGCGGCCGTGACGTTCGACGAACCGGTGCATGCCGGCACTACCCCACGCGCGGCCGAGATAGAACCAGACCGTGGCACCAGCGGCAGATCCCGCCGATCCTGACGCGATCACACCCACCAGGTTGAGCTCGCCTCGCGCGGCCAAGTAGCCGGCGAAGGGAAGAATCAACTCCGACGGGATCGCGGGGATGACGTTCTCGATGAACATCAACGCCGCGACCCCGGCGTAACCTGCCGTCGAGATGATCCGCAGCAGCCACTCGTCCACGTGCTACGGGGTCCCAGCTGGTGTGCCGGCCTTGATGTTCTTGATGTTGATGTCCGCTTCGAACTCCGCGACGCCATCCTTGTTGGCAACCACGGTCGTGATGTCGCGCCCGTCGATCATGAAGGTGACACGGCTGCCGGGCTCGATATTGGTCACTTCGAACTCGCTCTCCTGCTCGATCGGTGCCGCCTTCTCCATCGACGATAGCGGCGTGAAGATGAATCAGAGATGAACCTACTCGAGCAGGTGCTTGAGCTCCCATTCGGAATCGTTCGCGAGGGCGTTGTACTCCTCGGGCGTGATCGAGCGATTCGCGTACTGGCACGAGACGACGAACATGCCGCGCCCCTCGTTCCAGTCCGACCTCACGACGCGGGCGGAGATGACTCGTCCACTGGTGGTGGCCAGCTCGACAGGCTCCTCGGGCTTTGGGATCTTGGCGACCTCCATCACCTTGCGAAAGCGCATGGCGCTGTGATCGATCGGATAACCCGTCTCGTCCAGGATCCGGACTTTCATATTCGGCACCCGTAAGCGCATTTCCACCGGCTGCGACATATCAACCCCATCTTACCGCCCAAGCGCGGCGAGCGGCGAAATACGGGCGGCGCGGCGGGCGGGGATGTAACTCGCCAGCAGAGCGGCGAGCGCCAGCACAACCGGCGCAATTCCGAAGGTCAGTGGATCGAGCGCCCGGACCTCGAAGAGCAGGCTCTGCATCCCGACCGCGCCGAACAGAGCGGCCGCCAACCCCAGCATCAGACCAAATGCGGTGAGCTTCGCGCCCTGCCACACCACCATCCGAACGACCTGGCCGGGTGACGCCCCGACCGCCATCCGAACGCCGATCTCGGGCACCCGTTGCGAGACGGTGTAGGCC
>JACDDJ010000731.1 GCA_013817065.1 Acidobacteriota bacterium | reverse complement strand
TCCCCGTGCTGCGCGTTCGGTTTGCTCCTTCTCCCACCGGTTATCTGCACGTCGGCGGCGCTCGGACGGCGCTGTTCAACTGGCTCTACGCCCGTCGGCATGGCGGCACATTCGTCCTGCGCATCGAAGACACCGACACCGAGCGCTCCTCGTGGGAGATGGTGTCAGGCATCGTCGACGGCTTGCGGTGGCTCGGCCTCGACTGGGACGAGGGACCGGATATCGGCGGTCCGCACACGCCGTACTTTCAATCCCAGCGTCTCGAGAAGTATCGGGAGTGGGTCGCCCGCCTGGTGGCGAACGGCAGCGCCTACTACTGCTACTGCGCACCCGAGACGCTGCAGGAGAAGCGGCAGGCGGCGGAGGCTGCCGGGGGCGGGTGGATCTACGACCGGATCTGCTGCGCGCTGAGCGCCGAGCAGATCCAGGAACGTGAGACGGCCGGTGCTCCGCGCGCGGTCCGCTTCAAAGTGCCTGAAGGCAAGACCGGCTTCGCTGACCTGGTGCACGGTCCGATCGAGTTCCCCAACGCGGTGATCGAGGATTTCGTCGTCCTGCGCTCCGACGCGCAGCCGACGTATCACCTGTCGGTGGTGGTCGACGACATCGATATGCGGATCACGCATGTCGTTCGCGGCGACGACCACATCTCGAACACACCGAAGCAGATCCTGCTCTACCGCGCATTCGAAAGCACGCCGCCGTCGTTCGCGCACGTGCCGCTCATCCTCGGCACGGACAAGAAGCGCCTGAGTAAACGGCACGGCGCCACCTCGGTCATGGAGTACCAGCGCCTCGGCTATCTCTCGGAAGCGATGGTGAACTTCCTCGCGCTTCTGGGGTGGTCACCGGGCGGCGACCAGGAGCTGTTCACGCGCGACGAGCTGCTGGCGCGGTTTGCACTCGAGGGAATCAGCGGCGGCAACGCTGTCTTCAACACCGACAAACTGGACTGGTTCAATCAGCAGTACATCCAGCGGCTCGAGGCCAGCCAGCTAGTCGAGCGAATCCAGCCTGCTCTTCAGGAGCAGGGCCTCTGGTCGGAGGATCTCGCAACTAAGCGGCGAGAGTGGCTCAACGCCGTCGTCGAACTCCTCAAACCTCGAGTGAAGAAGCTCGATCAGTTCGTCCATGAGGCCCGGCCGTTTCTCTCGGATGCGGTGGACTACGAACCGGCGGCCGTGACGAAGCACCTTTCGAGCGCCACGTTGCGTGCTCCCCTAGGCGTTTACGCAGATGAGCTCGTGAGCCAGGAAAATTTTACCGCCGCACGCTTAGAGCTTCAGCTCAGGAGTATTGCCGATGCGCACGGCCTGAAGGCTGGCGCGCTCATCCACGCCACTCGGGTTGCCGTCACCGGACGGACCGCAAGTCCCGGACTCTTCGAGGTTCTCGTACTCGTCGGACGTGAGAAGGTAGTGACACGCCTCAGGCACGCCCTGACACTGTTGCCTGACTAGCCTCGCACCTCGTGTGAAACTTACCGGCCGGTGTCGGGTTACGCCACAGCAGTTCTCCCGCAAGAGCTGAGAACTGGTTTGCCCAAACAGGGCAGTTCTTCGTCCGCGGCCATGCGGGCCACGCGATCGCGCGGCAGAGAAGTGCCTAGATGAGGCATTTACTCGACCTAACAGTGCCGTTCGCGGTGACGGGCGGTAAGTCTTACGCCGTCAATCACTTCCACGCCAGTCCTGACAATTCGTGGCACCCCCGTTGCACTGCTTGGGCTCGAAGATTCCTCTCCGCGGAGTTGCTGTGGAGAGAGAGGAAAGATCGACGAGCACGGGAGGAGGAACACGTGGCAAAGGAAGATCGTGGGTTCGCTTCGATGGATCGGGCTAAGCAGCGTGAAATCGCCAGCAAGGGCGGCAAGGCTGCGCATCAGAAGGGCACGGCTCACGAATGGACGAGCGAAGAAGCACGCGACGCCGGCCGTAAAGGTGGCATCGCGAGTCACCAGCGACGTCGCGAGATGCAGTCGGGTGGATCTGATAACAGCCGGAGCACACAGTCCGATGAGAACGCGCAGAATCGCGAGTCAGAGGGCGGTCTCTCGCGCCAGGATCGCACGAGCAACGTCGGCGGAAGCGATCGCGAAAACTCCGAGCGCTAATACCGGTCCGGGGAGCCCCGGGGTTGGAAGGTCCACACGGGCCTTCTGAGCCCGCCGGTTTTCCGGACCGCTCTCACACCTCTCAACAGCGAGGCAGCACCCCCGGCCTCGCGCCACTCCTCGGCCCCGCTAACATCCTCCCTCATCAGGAAAAATCAAATCCTCAGGCGAAGCGAGTCGGCTTTGACTATCATCGGCGAAGTCTGGAGTCGTCCAGGAAAGCGCCGGCCCGTCGAGCCCGACCGACACCCGCAAGGAGAAAGTATCCCGATGATCCGTGCACGCGTCTCGTTCGCTCTCGCTCTCCTCCTGCTCCTCGTGCCCGCGCATGCCCAGCAGAAGCCGGCTGACAAGTGGGACGTCGCGGCGGACTACGGCCCCACCAGCAAGCTCGCCTTCGACACGTCCGAGGGCACGTGGATGAACCTCGACGTCAGCCCCGACGGCACCCGCATCGTCTTCGATCTGCTCGGCGATATCTACACGATGCCGATCGGCGGAAGCGGTTCGTCGCCGGCGACGCGCATCGCCGGCGGAGCGGTGT
>JACDDJ010000001.1 GCA_013817065.1 Acidobacteriota bacterium | reverse complement strand
GTCTTGGACGAACCTGCGGAAGCCCGTCTGGCTCCCCTCGAAGCCGCCCGGCTCGAGACCAAACAGCTCCTCCAGCTCGCGACTCCACCACACCTCCCTGGTCACCATGTTGAGCGACCAGGCGCCCATGCGGCCGCCGCGCATTGCCAGCGACAGCACATCGCGGCTCTCCCGCAGCAAGGCCACCGCCCGGACGTTCTCGACGAGGAACCAGGTGCGTTCCGCGATCTGCTCCGCGAGCGAGCCTTCGTAATCGGTCCATTCGCGCGGCTCCTTATGATGGAACACGAAGAGCGCGACCAATTTGCCGTCCTTTACGAGCGGCACGCAGATGAGCGAGTGAGCCTGGATGCTGGCGAAGGCATCGGCATGCTCAGCGGTACGCGGATCGGTGCGGAGATCGGGGATGACGGCGGTTCGGCCGCGTCGCAAGTCAGCAATCAACTCAGGCCCGAAGTCGTCGAGACGGTGGCGGCCGGCAATGCTGTTGGCGCCGTCCACATAGTCGCGCACGACGAGTACGTACCCCTCGGCGGCGTCGATCTCACCATACGTGCATCGGCTCACCTGGAAGTGGCGGCCGGCGCGCGTCACGACCGCCCACATCACTTCTTCGGCGTCTCGCGAGGATCGCACCGCGTCGTTCAAAGAGACGAGCAGCGGTGGCCTTCTTCACTCCGGCGCGACAACGCCATCAGCAACGCTCGAGAAAATATGGTTCAGGTTGAACATGTAACCGACAGGAATCGAGGGCTCGACTACAGGGTAGCCGAGCATCCCGATGGCTCCAAACCGCGTCGGTGGTCTTGACGGCTGTCCGTCAACGCTTAGCGATGCGCATCCTTCAGGTGGTGCATCTTGCCGATGTCAGGGTCGTCGCCAGTGAGCCAGCCCCTGGCCATCTCGTACAGGACGACAGGCTGCGGCTTGTCGACCTCGAGGAACACGGCAGCGTGAACGTCGACGCCGATCAGGACCATCCGCGGATCGTCAGGCGTGCCGTGGCGTGAGTCTCCCTCGTCAGGAAACCAGATCCTCCAGTCTTCCGCGTACAACTCGTGGATCTTCTGACGATCGCGAGAGCTCTTCGCCAGGCCGCTGACCGAGATCCACTCACGTGTCCGATCCTTGTAGTACGACAGGTTGACGTGCGCGTCATGCTCGATGTCGCGCAGCTTGCCGGTGTTTTCGGTCGTCACGAACCAGAGGTCGGCTCCCGAGGCCCACTTCTGAGTGCCCATCGCCCGTGACTCCAGGTGGCCATCCGGTCGGCGCGTCGTCATCATGGCGATCTCCATCGCCTCTGCCATCTCGTAGAACTTCTTCAGCTCATCTCTCACGTGCAACCTCCGACGATCCGTTTACATGACGCGCGCCAGCGCAGGAATTGCCGGGCTCGGAGTGGCAGCGCAGTTGCGTTGATTTCCGTACGCGAGCCGTATTTCATGAGTTCGCCAGGAGGTGTGTGCAATGGCAGACGATTTTTCGCGCCGCGATGATTCCTTGAAGGAAGAGACTTCCGCGACTGGCGAACGAGTCAAGGGTGCCTCGAAGGACGCGCTGGGGTCCGTCTCCGGAAACCGCCGCCTCGAGCGCGAAGGCGAGCTCGAGAATGCCGCTGGCCGGGCGCGCCAGGCCAACAATGACGTCTTCGACGAGACGGATGGGGTCCAGGGACGGACTGTCAACGACGGCGTTTCGTCAGGCCGAGGCTCCGGATCCGGGACACTGACCGAAGAGGCCTCGGCCGCCGGTCAACGGGCCAAAGGTGCGGCCAAGGATGGAGCCGGATCATTGCTGGGCCTCAATCGCATGGAACGCGAAGGCGAGATGGAGAATGCTGCAGGCCGGGCGCGGCAGGCCGCAAACGACGTCGACCTGAACGGACCCGACCGGCCGTCCCTCAGCACAACCGACACACCGTACCGAACGACGGACACGGACTACAGCAACCGGCACCTCGTCACCGGTCTCTACGACAACCCCGAGCACGCCGGCCGTGCCTACAACGACCTGACAACGAAGCACGGGTACAAGTCAGACGATGTGAGCGTGCTGATGTCGGACGAGACACGACAGCGCCACTTCGGGGATGTAAAACCGGGCACCGAGTTCAAGACGGGTTCGAAAGCTGCGGAAGGCGCGGGCGTGGGCGGCGCGGCCGGGATCAGTGTCGGTGCGCTCCTCGGCGGCCTGCTGGCGGCGGCGACCTCGATCGCGATCCCGGGCATCGGCCTGGTCGTCGCTGGACCGCTCGCTGGAGCCATTGCTGGCGCGGGCGCCGGCGGTGCGGCGGGCACATTGATCGGCGCGCTGATTGGCGCCGGCATTCCCGAAGAACGCGCGAAAGTGTATGACGAAGGCATCCGCAGCGGCGGGATCGTCCTCGGCACGCGCGCGCGCGACGAGGCGCACGCCGCCGAACTGGAACGCGATTTCACGACATACGGCGGGCACGACATCCGCCGTTAAGCGCTGAAGACGACACCGGGGATCGCGAGTCGGTCCCCGGTGCCCGGGCGGGAGGCGTTTGTTACTTACTCCAGGGCGGCGTCACATTGTTGGCGCGCGCGTAGGCGATCAGCTGACCGAGATGCTCGTGCAGGTGCGCCGTCGCCATGATCCACATGCCGCGGTTGGTGTTCTTCTCGCCGAACACTTCGATCGGCTCATTCAACGTCGCATCCGGCACCGCGGTCATCGACGCCTTCAGGAACGCGAACGACGTTTCCAGCTCCGCGATCAGCGCCTCACACCGAGCACCTTCTTCTCGAACGCCGCAGCGGTCGGATACTCCTTCGTGATCCCGGTCGCGGCTGGTGCGGGCATTCCCAGGACGGCGGGGAAGAAATAGTTGTCCGCCGCGATGTGCATCAGCACCTCGCTGGTGGTACGCGCCTTCCCGGCCCGCCACTCATAGGCAGCGGCCGGCATCGCCTTAGCCAGATCGATCACCTTCTTTTCTACCTGGGTCAGGTCGCGAATAAGGTCGCCCATGACACCTTCATGGGTCTGGGCAGCTCCGGCATTGCTAATGTGAGTAGTGCGGCGGCAGCCAGGGCAGTCAGGCGGACGGTGAAACGCATAGGAACTTCTCCTCGAATGTGGAATGCAGTGCAGTGACAGGAGAGACAGCATAGTGCAGGTCGAGAGGAAGGACAGGTCGGGAGGCACAGTTCGCCTCCCGTCAGTGGGGATGGGTAGGTGTCGTAACCCCAGAGTGGGGTTCGAGCGCAGCTGACATCACTAACAGCAATCGTGATGCCACGTTTTGCGCATCCGAACGACGCCCTCCGGCACTCAAGTGCGGACGGCGGCGAGCTTCGCGAAGAGAACAGACGGATCGACCGGCCTTTGGGACCACATCCAGCACGCCATTCCCGGGTTGGACGGTCCCTTGTCCCACGTCGAAGGGATCAAGGCGAAGACGGCAGGCGGCGAGCTGCGCGGATCGTCGATACCCACATTGTGGAATGCAGAGGCTGCCGCTGCGACGTCCCCTTCCGCGAGCCGCACGTTCAGCAGCGCGAACGTGCGGGCGATGTCGGGATCGGTCGGCAGAAGCTGTTGGTCAGTTCCTCGCCGAGCTCCGGCCGGTCCGGGTTGCCCACGGGCGCCATCGCGCTGGACCATCCCAGGTAGTTGCTGTCGAGCGAGCCCAGCAGGCCGTCAATGTCTTCGCGGCTGAATCCCCCGGCGTAATCACCGTCGTTGACGTAGCGGGGCGAGGGCCCGACCATGACCAGCGCACGGAACCGGTCTGGCTCACGTCCGGCCGCGATCGCGCCGATCATGGCGCTGACAGAGTGTCCGAGAAAGACGACGTCCGACAGGTCAGCCGCGCGGCAGATCTCGAGGACGTCCTCGGCGTAGCCTTCGAGGGAGCCGTGGCGACGGGCGTCATATGCGGTGAGGTCGGACCCGCCGGCGCCGATGTGGTCGAACAGCACCACGCGATAGTCCGACTCAAACCGCGGCACCACGTAGCGCCACATGTTCTGGTCGCAACCGAACCCATGCGAGAACATGATCGGACGCGTGCCTGCCCCTTGGAAGACGACGTTGTTCTGCGCGAGGCCTTGGGCAGAGTCGGCATTCCCCTATTCTCTGCGAACAGATCGGTTAATGAAGCTCGAGCGGTGGCCCGCGAAACTCGAATCGCGCTGAGCCGGCTCGTTCGCGTTAGCCTACAATGGCCGCTCAATCCGTTTACGCCGGAGGGCTGAGCATGGCGACAAGTGATCCGAACGTGGGACCGGTCAAAGGCGCAGAGCGTCGCGAGGTTGCGGGTGTCGTCATGGACATCGCCCGCGTCGGCACCGGTCGGGTGAAACGGGTGGTCTATCCGGCGGGCTTCCGGTGGTCCCGGGACATGAAGGCCCTGGTCGGCAGCGACTACTGCATGCACGCGCACGTGGGGTTCCTGGTGAGCGGTCACATCGAGATCCGCTACGCCGACGGCTGCACGGTTGACTTCGTGGCGCCGATGCCGGTCGAAATCGATCCCGGCCACGACGGGGCCGTGCTCGGCGGCGAGCCAGCGGTGTTGATCGAGTTCGACTTCGAAGGCGAGACGGTCGAGAAGTTCGGGCTGCCGGCTTCGCACCAGCACGACTGAGCGTCCGGCCTCAGCGGGGCGCCGAAGCTGGCTAGTGCGTCAGACCATACATGAAGTAATTCACGCCGAACTTGAACGCCTCGTTCGTCGGAGCCGCTGAATACCAGCCGCGCCCGGAGTGCTCCATGTAGTCGCCGACATCCATGTTGTAGTTGATGACCACCATCAGGCGGTTCGCCGGGTCGTTGTCTTCGTGGATGCCGTAGAACTCCCCCATCAGGCCGCTCTCGCCAAGCCGTCCGGGATACGGCACGTCCAGTGACTTGATCGAGAAAAACGCGTTGAACACCTGGTGATGCAGCGGCAGCTGATCGATCCGCGCATCGGGCAGGACCGTCTTCATCGCCGCCTCGAACACGCGCCATTCCTGCTCGAAGTGAAAGTCATCGACGATCAGGAAGCCGCCTTTGGCGAGATACGTCCGCAGCCCTTCCGCTTCACTCTCGGTCGGATACCAGTAGCCCGGCTCCGACAGATACGCGATCGGGAACTGCATCAGCTCCGGATCATCCATGCGCAGGATGTTGCTGCCGTGCTTTCTCACCGGCAATAACGTCAGCTCGTTCAGGATGAGCGTGAGGGTCTGCTCCATGTCGGGGTAGTCGAACGACCAGCCGCCGTAGTTCCCATACCACAGCCGGACGATGGTGAACTGGCCGTCGTACGGGATCGACGCTCCCGCGGCGGGTAGTGAACCGAACCCGCCGAAGCGCCCGCGGCGTTGAGCAGAGAGCGGCAGGATCAGCAGCAGCGTGATGGCGATCACGATCGCGACGCGTGAGCGAGCGCCTGTACCCATTCCTAACCGGAAGAATACGTGATCCAGCCCCCGCATTTCGCAGCGGCTGACTGCCCGACCTCGACAGCGGCGAGCCTATGCCGTCGGGCTCGGCGGCTGGGGTACCGGCGGCTGCGATGGCCGCGGCCCCGGCGTGGGCTCAGTTGCCGGCTGCGCCGGTGCCGGCTGCGCCGGAGAGGGCTGCGACGGAGAGGGCTGTGGATTGGGCGTGTTGGTGGTCATGCCATGACCATCGCAAGTCCGGGGCCGTCGCCCGGTATAGCTCCACCGTGCAGCACCTTACTTCGCTTTCTTCCTGCCAATTGCCGTCAGGCTCGATGCCGACCGCACGTACATCACCCCGTCAGACAGGGCCGGCGTCGCCATCACGAGATCCCCCATCGCGTTGACGGCGATCGGTTTGAACTCGCGTCCGGCGGCAACGACGATGATGTCGCCGTCCTCGCTGGAGAGATAGATGCGTCCATCCGCAGCGACCGGCGAGGCGCTGAAGCCGCTGCCCACGGGTTCCGCGCGCTGGCGGTAGATCTCCGCGCCGGTCTTCGGGTCGTAGGCATCGAACACACCGTTGTTGGCAATCACATAGAGGATCGAGTCGTAGAGGATTGGGGTCGGCATGTAGGCGCCGCGACCTGTCTTGCTCCACGCGACCGCGGGGCTGCTCGTCTCGCCCTTCGGAAGACTGAGGTCGCCACGCGCGCCGGGGCGAACTGCGAAGATCGGCTGCTCCGGACGACGTCCACTGGTGAGGATGATGAGGCCGTCCGGCGAACCAGGGGCCGCCGGCGCGAAGAAGGGTGTCGGGGCGCTGATCTTCGAGCTGCCGCCAAGCCGCCACAGCTCCTTGCCGGTGCGCGGATCGTAGCCGCGGATGTAGTTGGATGCGTTGGTCACCAGCTCGTCGCCGGCAGTCGTAGTGATGACAGTCGGCGTTCCCCACGAAGGAAGCTCAGCGCGGTCCGTCTTCCACACCGTCTCGCCGGTGGCGACGTCCAGCGCGAGCAGGAACGAGTCGGTCTGGGTGTCGACCTGCAGCAGCACGAGGTCGTTCCAGATGATCGGCGAACTCGCGGGACCCCACTCGAAGGACGGGATGTCATAGGCGCCCATGTCGACTGTGCCGATATCGACCTGCCACAGCGGTTTGCCGGTCACGTCGTAGGCGTGGACGCCCTGCGAACCAAACCAGGCCACGACAACGCGACCGTCCGTGGCGGGCGACGCGCTGGCATACGTGGACTTGATGTGGCGCTTGTTGCGCGGTGGCCCCTCGAAGGCAACGCGCTCCCACGCAATCTTGCCGGTACGCTTGTCGACCGCGTAGAGCATGAACTTGTGTGGCGATGAATCGTCCGAGGCATCGCCGTCGCCGTAGAGACCGGGCTTGAAGGTCGCGCCCGGCTTGCTGCTGATCGCGGACGTCACGAAGAGACGCTCGCCCCACACGACCGGACTGGAGTGCGCGAGTCCTGGAATCGGTATGCGCCAGAGAATGTTCTCGCCGGTCTTGACGTCCCATCGGTCGGGAAGGTTTTGGCCATCGGCGACGCCCGATGCGTCAGGCCCGCGAAACGACGGCCAGCTGCCTTTCGGGGCCGCGGCCTTCGGCAACGCTGGTGGCCGGGGCGGACCGCTGCGCACGATTCGCCGCTCCGGTATCGGCGCGGCTTCACCTTCCGGCAGCCAGGTACTCTCGTTGAGGATCATCCGCCGAAGCACGCAATCATCGGCAACCACAGCGAGCTTGACGCGGGTCTTGTCGATCTGAAAACGGTAGCGGGCGGGGGCGGCGCAGGTGTCGGGTGGTCCGCCGGTCGTGAGCAGCGTCACCTCGTCGCGCTCGCTCTTCCAGGTTCCGCTGAAGGGTGGCCAGCCGATGCCTTCGAGCTTGAACGTGCCGTCCGGCGCGAACCGCGTCTTGAACGCGGCGTATTGCAGGTTGGCGGATGGGAGTTGAGCGGGCGGCTGCTGCGCACCGAGTGCCGCAACAGTGAACCCGAGCGTCCCGGCCACCGCTCCGATCCCGATCGATCTCTTCAGCATCCGCGAATGTTACCCGGATATTGCCACCGGCAGTCGCGGTAAGATCCCTCCTTACGATGAGCGCCTCAGCCTGGCTTTCAGGCAAGACAATCGGCCGCTACCGCGTCGGTCCGTTGCTCGGACGCGGCGGCATGGGCGAGGTCTACCGGGCTGAAGACCTGGAGCTGCAGCGCCCGGTGGCACTGAAGGTCCTGCCCGAAGCGCTGGTCGGCGACGCGGACCGCCTGTCGCGTTTCAAGCAGGAAGCGCGCACCGCCTCCGCCCTCAACCATCCGCATCTGGTCTCCATTTACGAAATCGGCGAAGCGGTCCCGGACGGCGTCGGCCACAAGGTCCATTTCATCGCCATGGAGCTGGTACAGGGCGAGACGTTGCGCCAGCTGTTCGACAGCCGTCGCCTGGATCTGAAGCGCACGCTCGATTACCTGGCCCAGGCGGCCGACGCGCTCGCCGCCGCTCACGCCGCCGGCATCGTCCATCGCGATCTGAAGCCGGAAAATCTGATGGTCGGGGACGGCTACGCGAAGGTCCTCGATTTCGGGCTGGCGAAACTTCGCAAGGACCCTCCGGTCGCGGCGCAGGCCGCGGGCGATGCGACGGTCACGCAGATCCCGGGCGGATCCGGAACCGCGCCCGGCGTGGTCATGGGCACCGTTGGATACATGTCACCCGAGCAGGCGCAGGGCATGGCCGTCGACCACCGGTCCGACATCTTCTCCTTCGGCTGCATCCTGTACGAGGCGACGACCGGGGCGCGTCCGTTCAGCGGAGCCTCGGCCGTCGACACCCTGCACAAGATCATTTATGTGCAGCCCTCGCCGATCGTCCAGCTCGCGCCGGCCGCCCCAACCGAGTTGCAGCGGATCGTCCGTAAGTGCCTGGCCAAGAGCCCGGACGAGCGCTACCAGTCGATGAAGGAGGTCGCGCTCGATCTGCGCGACCTGCGCCGCGAGCTGGATTCCGGGTCGGCGCCCGCGATGGCGACCGCGGCAATTCCCGCAGCGGCACCGCGCTCGCGGGCGCTTCTCATTGGAATGGCTGCCGTCCTCGTCGTCGCCATCATCGCGGCTGCCGCATGGATGTGGCGCCCGCGGGACCCGGCGTCCTCAGCCGCGCAACTTACCTTCGAACGAATCACCAACAGCGGCAACGTCATCGACGCGGTCATCTCTGGCGACGGAAAGTACGTCGCGTATGTCGAGTCGGCAGCGGGACGTCAGGGTCTCTGGCTCAGACAAACGAGAGGCGGCAGACCACTTCAACTGGCCCAGACCGACGGCGGGTTCTGGGGGATTACGTTCTCTGCCGATGCGACGTCCATCTACTACGCGGTCAAGGTCCCCGCCGAGCCGCGCGGCGTGCTCTTCAACATTCCAACCCTCGGCGGGTCCGCGAGAGCCTTGCTGACGGGCATTGACAGCGCCGTCACGGTCTCCCCCGACGGCTCGAGGATCGCCTATTACCGGGTCGAGTCCGCCGACGGGTCCAGCTCGATCGTGATAGCGGGAGCGGGCGGTGAGTCCCCGACCGCGTTCGTCACGCGCCGGGATCCCGAGTTCTTCGCCCCGGCGTTCTACGCCGCACCGTCGTGGTCACCGGATGGTCGCCGAATCGCCGCGACAATCCGCAACTCGCAGACTCGCACTGCCGGCCTGGTGTTGTTCGATGTCAACGATCGGTCCGAGACCGCCTTTCCAGCCGTCTTCGCCAATGCCACGTTCCTGCGATGGATGCCGGACGGTTCCGGGATCGTCGTTTCCGGGCGGGTGCCGGGAATGTACTCGAGCGGAAACGGCGGGCAACTGTATCTCCAGCCCTTCCCGTCGGGGGAGTTGCAGCGGATCACCACCGACATGCTCGAGTACCGCAACGCCAGCGTGACCGCGGATGGCAAGCACCTCCTCAGCGTCACCTTCGAAGCCACGTCGCGCCTGAGCGTGATGCCGTTGAGCGGAGGCGAGGAGACGCTCTTGCCGGAAGGACGGACGGCCGGGGCGAACGGGGTCGCGTGGAGCCCGGCCGAGCCGCGGATGTTTTATCTGAAGCTGGTGGGCTCGAAGCTGCAGATCTGGACGATGAACGTCGACGGGACCGATCAGCGCGAGGTGGTTGCGGATGTGCGGCCAAGCGGGATCGCCGTCTCGCCGGACGGTCGATCTGTCTTCTACAGCGCTGAGCGCGAGGGCTCGATTGGCATCTGGCGCGCCCGCAGCGACGGGTCGGATCCACGTCGCCTTGCCGAGGTGAACGATCCGACGTCATTGGCAATGGCACCCGACGGACGCTCACTGTATTTCACCTCCTCAAAGGCGGGCACACCGGCGACCTTCCGGCTGTCGACGGACGGCGGCGAGCCGGCCCTCGTCGCCCGCCTCTTCGAACGCGCCGCGCCGTCACCCGACGGTAAGCTGCTGGCCGGCCTTTACCGCGCGGACCTGCAGTCGGCACTGACCCTCGGCGTCCTCGACGCGGGCACCGGCAAACCGGTCAACACCATCACCGACTTCATGCCGGCCAGCGGCAGCGGCAGCATCGCCTGGACGCCCGACGGCCAGTCGCTGCTCTTCACCACTTCCGAACGCCTGAACATCTGGAAACACCCGGCCATGGGCGGCACGCGCGAAAAGGTGACGAACTTCTCCGATCTCGGGATCGCCCGATTCGCACTGGCAGCCGACGGCACCGTGCTGCTCGCGCGCGGCACGGCATTGCGCGACGCTGTGCTGATCTCGAACTTCCGGTAAGGACCGATCGGAGAGATAGCTCGCCCACCAGGCGCTCCGCTGCGCCGTGAACCTCGAGAACCACAGGCACACGAGATACAGCACCTCAGCCTAGCCTCAGGAAGCGGCGGAAGTGCGCGAGCTCCGCTTCCAGCTCGCGTGCGAACACCCGTTCGCGCGGCGGCCCTTCGACGTAGCCGAACTCGGCGTGCAGCGCGCCGGCGACGAGCGACAGGTTCGCCCAGCCGATCACACGGTCGCGCCACAGCACCGGGAGCGCGTAGTAGCCGAACCTCCGCATCGACACTGGCGTGTAGGCCTCGAAGCGGTACGGCCACCCCCAGAACAGTTCGAACCGACGGCGATCCCAGACGATGGGATCGAATGGTGCGAGCAGTCGTACGGTGTCGTCGCTCGCTCCCGGCGGCTTGCCGCTCTCACCTTCCGGCCAGTACCACCTGACGCCATCGATCTCTGTGTGCCGGAGTCGGCGGCGAACGCGCGCGAGCGCACCGGGCAGGTGCGCCCGCAGCTGCGGAACGCCGTACCGCAGCCGGCGCACGACGTAGGAAAGCGACAGGTCCGGCAGTGGCCCGTACTTCTTCACCACGACGTCCACCAGCGCGTCGAGGCGCTCGCGCGGCGAGAGTCCAGCGTCCTCCGCCGCGATATCCCTGAACCCATACAGACGGATCCCGCGCTCGCGTCGCGTGACCCTCAACCAGCCGCGGTAGTGCAGCTCCTCGAGCAGGTGCGTGGTCGCGTTCGAGGAACCGCCCCAGTAGTTCGTGACCGTCCCATGCGAGAAGTGCGCGTCGGCATCGCGAGGGTGCACCTCCCCGCTGTCGCGGACAAACGCGACCAGTTTGTGTGATCGTGTTCGCGGTGTAGCGGGCAGCTTCAGCCGCGCCCGCGGATGCATCAGCGCGTGAACGCGGTGCGAGACAAAGCCGTAGTTGACGAGCACGTCCTCTTCTAGAGCGAGGCTCGAGTACCGCGCCTCGAGGTCACCGGCGCGGTAGTTGGTGACGCGCTGACGGAGGGTCAGGTCCTGCGCGCGCGCCGGGGCCCGGATCGGGTCTGCCTGGACGAAGCCGAGGATGTCGACCGCCCGGGCGAGAGACACCGGCCCGAAGAGACTGCGCGCGATCGCGAAGCGGCGAAGATCGCCCAGCGTCACGCGGCGCTCGAAGGCATATCGTTCGTCATTCTGAGCTCCAGGGGAAATTGACAAAGATCCGTCACGGGCCGATAGTCTTGGGCTGACCGCGCGCGGCGCGCACCGTATTCCCGCATTCCGCATTCTAGAGGAGGCCGTGATGTCGTCACCAGACACCGCAGCAGTCGTCCGATCCACCGCCTTCGCACTTGCACTCTTCGTTGCCCCCGGGCTGCTGGCCGCGCAGCAACCCCGCGATCCACGCACCGAGGTGGCGCGACCGGAAACTCAACGGGAGGTGGAACTCAAGGCGGCTACGGTCAGCGATCCGGCCAACGTCGCGAACTGGCTCGAGCTCGCGACGCTCCAGGAAGCGCGTGGGGCCGTCGACGAGGTCGAGAGGACGTTCAAGGCGGCACAGGCGGCTGCCGTCGGTCCCGACCGGCGGGTGCTGACTGCCGCGGCCAGCTTCTACACGCGCCAGGCGCAATTCGACAAGTCGATCGAAGCACTGCAGGCCGCCGCCGACCTGAATCCAATCGATCCGCTGGGCCACCATCTGGTCGCCACCTACTACTGGGAAAAGGCGTTCAAGGACCACTCACTCACGCCGGCCGAGAAGCTCACCTACATTGATGGCGGTCTCGCGGCGACGGACCGGGCCCTGGCGCAGAAGGCCGACTTCGCGGATGCCATGACCTACAAGAACATCCTGCTCCGCATGAAGGCACAGCACGAACCCGATCCGGCGCGGCGTGACGCCTTGATCGCCGAAGCGGACGCCTGGCGCACGCAGGCCATGCAGTTGCGTCCGAGCCAGGGGACCCCCATGCAGACCGGAGCGCCGGTCCCGCCACCGCTACCTGCGCCGGGTGCGCCGGTTCGCGTCGGTAGCATCATCAAGACACCGGCGAAAGTCCAGCACGTAAGCCCGGTCTATCCGCAGGAGGCGCAGGACGCCCGCGTATCCGGGATGGTCATCATTGAAGTAATGATCGACGCTGAAGGGAACGTCTCCGACGCCAGGGTCCTGCGATCGATCCCGATGCTGGACCAGGCGGCACTGGACGCGGTCAAGCAATGGCGGTTCCAGCCGACGGTGCTCAACGGCGCGCCGGTGCCGGTGATCATAACCGTCACGGTTAACTTCACGCTGCAGTAGCTGGATTATCTCGCCCGGCGCACGCACTGGTTGTCGATTCGGACCGCCTCCGACCGACTATCGGTCAAGGAGGAACGATTCAACGATGAAAATTACGCGGATTTCGCCCTGCCTGTGGTTCGCAGACCAGGCAGAGCAGGCAGCCAACTTCTACACCTCGATCTTCAAGGATTCGAAGATCGTCAGCATCACTCGCTACGGGACAGCCGGCTTCGAGGTGCATCACCGCCCGGCCGGGAGCGTGATGACGGTCGACTTCGATCTGAACGGCGTGCGGTTCACCGCGCTAAACGGCGGCCCCGTCTTCACGTTCAACGAAGCGGTGTCGTTCCAGATCATCTGCGAGACGCAGGACGAGGTCGACTATTACTGGCAGAAGCTGACCGCGGGCGGCGATCCAAAAGCGCAGCAGTGTGGATGGCTCAAGGACAAGTTCGGGCTGTCATGGCAGGTGGTTCCCGACGGCATGCAGGACATGCTGAAGGACCCGGAGTCCGAGGCCGCATCACGCGCGATGAGCGCGATGATGCAGATGAAGAAGCTCGATCTCAATGAGCTGAAGCGCGCCTACGCAGGTCGCCAAGGGCCGTGAGCATCAATGTTCCCGGCCCTCGGCCTGTACGCGCACTCGTTCCTCGCATCCGCGAGGGAACCTTGACAACGGCAGCCCGTATAGTCACATAGTGACTTAAATGGCCAAGCACTCTCCCCAGTCCCTCGCCGAATTCGAGCTGCTCGTACTGCTCGCCGCCCTTCGCCTGGGCCCCGACGAGGCTTACACCGTTTCCATCGCTGACCACATCGAGGAGCGCACCGGGCGTTCGGTTCGGCGCGCCAACGTCTACACCACGCTCCAGCGGCTCGAAGCCAAGCGGCTGGTGACGACGAGGCTTGGTGAAGCGAGGGCAGAGCGTGGCGGCAAGCCGCGACGGCTCGTGAGTGTCCGCCCCGCCGGTGTGGCCTCGGTCCGCGCGACTGCCGGTGCGATCCAGGCGATGGTTGGAGATCTCGCCGAGATCACCAGGGAGGCGGGGTGAGAGCGCCTGGTTGGGCTCGCGTGCTGGTGCGAATCGCCGCCCCACGTGGCGAGGCCGAAGACGTCCTCGGCGACCTCGAGGAGTCCAGGCACCGGCGCCTCCAGCGCCACGGCGCCGCGGCGGCTCGCATGCTGAGCGCAATCGACACGCTGGACATGGTCGCCGCGATCGCGCGCACCCGGGCCGACCGGTTTCGCACCAACAAGAGGAGCAGTCTCGTGCAGGATTACAAACTCGGCTGGCGGATGCTCGTGAAGTATCCAGGCCTGACGCTCGCCGGCGGGCTCGCCCTCGCCATCGCCATCGGCATCGGCGCCGGCTGGTACGACCTCACGCGAGACTTTCTCCGCCCCAATCTTCCCCTCCCCGAAGGCCACCGCATCGTCGAGGTCGAGATGCGGAACGCGGTCGCGAGTGAAGACGAACGGCGGCTGCTGCACGACTTTCTCACCTGGCGCCGCGACGTCCAGTCGATCGAGGAGCTCGGTGCGTACCGCTCGATCGAGCGAAACCTCGTCCTCGGCGACGCCCAGGCGGATCCCGTCACCGGTGCGGAGATCACCGCGTCAGCGTTCCGGCTGGTGCGAGTCGCGCCGCTGGTCGGCCGGCCACTCCTCGAGGCGGATGAACAACCGGGCGCTGAGCCGGTCGCGGTGCTCGGCTACGACCTGTGGCGACAGCGTTTCGGCGGACGCACGGACGCGATCGGCGAGACCATCCAGCTGGGGCGGACGACGACGACGGTCGTCGGCGTGATGCCGGAAGGCTTCACGTTCCCGATCAACCATCGTTTCTGGATTCCGCTGCCGCTTCAGCCGTCCGGCTACGCGCCGCTCGAAGGCGTTGCCATCCGGGTGTTCGGGCGTCTCGCGCCGGGCGCCACGCAGGCGCAGGCCAACACCGAGGTCACGGCCCTCGTCGAGCGAACCGCGCAGGCCAGTCCACGCACGCACGAGCACCTTCGCCCACGTGTGCTCGCCTACGGAGGCGAATCTCCTGGCGACAAGACCTGGCTGGAGCTCGCCGTCACTCACCTCCCGATCCTGCTTGTTCTCGTCGTCGCGTGCATGAACGTCGGCACGCTGATTTACGCGCGCACCGCGACGCGGGACGCCGAGATCTCGATGCGCTACGCGCTTGGTGCCAGCCGCGGCCGGATCATCTCGCAACTCTTCGTCGAAGCACTGGTGCTTGCCGCAATCGCCGCGGTCGTCGGACTCGTCGGCGCAAACTTCGCCGTCAAGTGGGGCATGACGGCGTATTACGCCGGCCAGGGGGGTGCGATGCCCTTCTGGGTGAACCCGGGGCTGAAGTTCACGACCGTCCTCTACGCTGGTCTCCTCACTGTCGCGGGCGCCGCGCTGCTCGGCGTACTCCCCGCGCTGAAGGTGACCGGTACAGGGGTGCAGGCGCAACTGCGTAACCTCGGGGCAGGTGGCTCGACGCTGCGTTTCGGCTGGGGCTGGACGACGGTGATGATCGTGCAGGTGGCGTTGACCGTCATCTGCATTCCCCCCGCACTGGGGATCACGAGCGAGGCGCTGCGCGACCGCAGGATCCGCGAGCAGTTCCCGGGCGAGCGATACCTGGCCGCCAGGGTCGGACTCGATCGCGAGGCCAGCGCCGCAGGCGACGAGGCTCCGGACGTCTTCGCGAAGCGACTCGAGCAGACCTACAGCGAGTTCGCGCGCCGCGTTGCGGAGGAACCAGATGTCGTAGCGATTACTTTCGGTGATCGCATGCCGGGCATGGGAGCGGCGGTGCGAAGGGCGGAGTTCGAGGCGGCGCCGGGTGCGGAGGTGCTGGAGATCGCCAGTCTCTGGACCAATTCGGTAGGCCCCGGCTTCTTCGAAGCGTTCGAGATTCCGCTCGTTGGCGGACGCACCTTCCACGACGGTGATCGCGTCACCGACGCGCGCACGGTGATGGTCAACGAAGCCTTCGCGCGTCGCTACGTCCAGGGTGGAACGCCTGTTGGCCGCCGCGTCCGCTACGCGAGCTCCGATCCGGCCAACCCCCAGCCCTGGCTCGAGATCGTCGGTGTCGTCCGCGACATTGGAATGACCCCGACCGACCTTGGTGAGGCGCCGTATCTGTTTCGACCGGTGGCGGCAGCGACCGCGTATCCGCTGGTCATGGGCGTGCGGAGCGCCGGGGATCCGGCGGCGCTGGCGCCGCGCCTCAGGGTCATCGCCGCCGCGGTCGATCCCGGACTGCGGCTGGATGACCTGCGTTCTGTCGAAGATCTCGCGTGGCGCGTCGACGTTCCGGCGATGGTCGCGGCAGGTGCGATCACCACTGTCGTCGTCCTTGGCCTCTTCCTGTCCGCGGCCGGGATCTTCTCGCTGATGTCCGTGAGTGTCGCGCGGCGGACCCGCGAGATCGGCCTTCGCGCCGCTCTCGGCGCGTCACCGGCGCGGCTGTTGCGCGGCATCTTTGCGCGCGCGCTCATCCTGGTCGGCAGCGGCATCGCGGCCGGGAACGCCGTGCTGATTACCATCGTGACCCTCTCGACCGAGGTCGATCTGGCGACAGTGTCGAGCGTGCTCGCAGCGACGTCCGCCGTGATGCTCGTCGTCGGGTTGCTGGCGTGTGTCGAGCCGGCACGACGAGCGCTGCGCATCCAGCCAACCGACGCATTGAAGGAGGCGTAGGACGGACGGCTCAGCCGACGATCTTCAGCGTGATGACCATCTGGCCCATGTGCCGCTGCGTGTGTTCGGCGGCGTGGAACAGCAGGCCGAGAACGGTGGACGGCAGTTGCGCCCGGCCGACGGCACGCGGTTCGCCGAGCGTCCACTCGGACGTCTCGCTCACCTGCGCGAGTCCTCGCTCGATCGCTCGCGCGAATTCATCGGCCAGTCGTATTGCAGCGTCCGGCGCCATGTCGGGCTCGCCTTCCTGCTTCAAGGCGGCGAATTGCGCCGCCGACAACTGCTCGCCGCGTGCGTACGTGAGCAACCGATCGAGGCTGCCGGCGGCGTGACCCACGTGGTAACCGGCCGACGCGGCGCCGTGCGGACGTGCCCACAGCCGTTCCGGATCGACCGACGCGATGTGCCGCTGGACCTCCTCGAGCGATTGCAGCAGCGAGTGGACTACCGGCTGCAGCAGCGCCGGGTAGCCGGGGATCGCCCCGCGCATCCAGACTTCAGGTGGTCGCTGAACCATGAAGCATTATGTGCTGGCGGCTGCGGCGCTATACTGCCGGAACGCACGCGCCCCGGCTCGGCGTCGACAACCAGCCGTACGGCAAAACCTCGCTCGCACTCGACGAGCTCGCCTACGACAACTTCGCCTACGAGCACAGCGTGATCGGGTCGATGGAGGACCTCAGCGCCGCAACGGTGGACGATGTGGCGGCGTTTTTCAAGACCTACTACGCGCCGAACAACGCGGTCGTCGCGATCGTCGGTGACGTCGACACCAAGACCACGCTCGAGAAGGTCCGCAAGTACTTCGGCGCCATCCCTTCACAGCCGCAGCCGCCGCCGGTCGATATGACCGAGCCGCCACAGACGGAAGAACGGCGGGCAACGATCGAGGATCCGCTGGCACGCCTGCCGCGACTGGACATGGCTTACAAGATCCCGCCCGCCGGTTCGCCTGACGCGGATGCGCTGTCGGTGCTGGCGTCGATCCTGTCGGGAGGCCGGAGTGCGCGGCTCTACGAGTCGATCGTCCGGCAGAAACAGCTGTCGAGCGGCGTGAGCGGGTTCGCTTCCCTGTCGCGCGGCCCCGGCCTCTTCCAGTTCGGCGGCACGCCGCTGCCGGGCAAGACGCCCGCGGAGCTCGAGGCCGCCATCGAAGAAGAGATCGCGAAAATCCAGTCTGCGCCGATCGCCGACTGGGAACTGCAGAAGGCGCGCAACTCCGCTCGAGCGAATTTCATCGGCGGACTCGGGAGCACGCTGAACCGCGCCATCCAGCTCTCCGAGAATGCGCTCGCGTTCGCCGATCCGGGCCGCATCAACACGCGCGCCGCATCGATCGCGAAAGTCACCGCGGCGGACGTCCAGCGCGTCGCGAAGAAATATCTGGTCACGACCAACCGCACCGTGATCGTGACGACGCCAAAGGCCGCGGCGGCGAAGGGGGTGGAGTAATGAATCTCCAACAGAAGATGCTCGCCGGCGTCATGCCGATCCTGGTGACCGCAACACTGGCGGCCCAGGCGCCACAAGGTCCAACGACGTCCGGCATGGTGCTGAAGGGCAAGGCCCCGATCTCCAGCGAGATCCTGAAGGTCAAGCTCCCGAAACCACAGACCGCCACCTTGCCCAACGGGCTTCAGATCATGGTGGTCGAGGATCGCAGCCTTCCGCAGATCCAGCTTTCAGCTGATCATCCCGGGCGCGGGTGGCTACTACGATCCGGCCGACAAGATCGGGCTCGCTCAGTACACGGCGCAGATGATGCGCGAAGGAACGAAACGCGGAACACCCTGCAGATGGCGCAGGAACTGGAAACGTTGGCGGCGAATGTCGGAGTGGGAGCCGGACTCTCCAGCCAGAATGCCACCGTGTCGGGCAGCAGCTTGACCGAGAACTTCGACAAGGTGTTCGAGATCGCGGCGGACGTCCTGATGAACCCGACGTTCCCTGCCGAATGGGAGCGGGCCAAGGCCCGGGCCAGGAGCGGACTGGTGCAGCAGCGCGCGAACCCGGGCTTCCTCTCGACCGAGCGCTACAACAAGATCCTCTACGGGGATCATCCGGCAGGACGGACCACCGTCACGGCGGCAGGGCTCGACGCGATCACGCGCGACGCCATGGTGGACTTTCACCGCACCCACTACGTCCCCGATCACGCGCTGATCGCCTTTGCCGGGGACATCTCGCTCGCCGAAGCGCGGAAGAAGGTCGAGGCACAGCTTGGCGGATGGAAGAAGGCGGGCGTCCCGAAGCCCACCGTGACTGCGCCACCCGCGCCAGCGGCGCCGAAGGTGACACTGATCGCTCGGCCCGGCTCAGTCCAGACCTCGCTGCGCGTCGGGGGACCGTCCATGACGCGCCTCGATCCCGACTACGAAGCGCTGACCGTCGCCAACCGCGTCCTCGGCGGGACAATGGGGCGGCTGTTCCGGCATCTGCGCGAAGAGAAGGGCTACACCTACGGGATTGGCAGCAACTTCTCCGCGCAGCAGTATCGCGGCGACTGGTCGGCATCGACGTCCGTCAGGACGGCGGTGACAGAAGCCGCGCTCACCGACCTGCTCGCGGAGATCGCCGAGATGCGCGACAAGCCCGTGCCCGCAAGCGAGTTCGAGGATGCGAAGCGAGCGCTCCAGGCGTCGTTCGCGCTCTCACTGGAGAACCCCGCCGCCATCCTCAACTACTACGTCCAGAGCTGGACCCATGGCTTGCCGGCGGACTCCTGGGATACCTACCCAGCCCGGATCGCCGCCGTCACGGCGGCGCAGGCACAGGCCGCGACACGCAAATACTGGGATCCCGCGCGTCTGCACATCGTTGCCGTCGGTGACGCGCCCGCCATTTCAGCGGCGCTCGCGAAGAAGGGGACGCTCGAAGTATTCGACGCCGACGGCAAGCCGCTCGCGGACAAGTAGGCCGCTCGCACGGCTCGCGGATGGTCGGGGCAAATGTGTTCCGCGACCTCTTCGCCACCGTTCGCGACATCGTCGGCGGCCGTTCGGCGACCTCCGAGCGCGGCCTCGCAGAAGCGCGCGAAGTGGCGATGCAGGAGGTGCAGGAGCGCGCGACCGAGCTCGGTGCCAATGCCGTGATCGCCATCGATATCGATTACGAGGTGCTCGGGCAGAACAACGGGATGCTGATGGTGTCAGTCAGCGGCACCGCGGTGGTGTGCTGATCATCGATGCACTCTGGCCCTCACATTTGGCTTCGGCAGTGGCAACGGCGGCTGCGGAGGATTCGGATCCGGCGTGAGATCCGGTGACGGCATCGGGCTCGGGTCGGGCGGCTGAGGTACGGGCGTGTTCGTCATACGATCCCGATTCGCAAGAAGCGAGCCGGGAACAGCGGCCCTGACTGGACGACCCCCAGCGCACGGTAGACTGACGTGTGGATCTTCCAGAGGTTCCCGAGCAGGTCGATCGGCTGGACCGAACCATCTCGACGATCATGCGGCGCTGGGGAGTGCCGGCGTTGCGCGTGTCGCTGGCGATTATTTTCGTGTGGTTCGGGATCCTGAAACCGCTTGGACTATCGCCCGCTGGCCCCCTGGTGAAGGCAACCGTCGCCTGGATACCGTTTTTCGATCCCGACACGTGGCTCGCGATTATCGGCTGGTGGGAAATCGCGATCGGCTTGACGTTCCTGACTCGAAAGACATCACGGATTGCGATCGGGCTGCTCGCGATGCAGATGGTCGGGACCTTTCTGCCGCTCGCGATTCTGCCCGATGTGACTTTTCAGCCCGGGCACGTTCCGTACGCGCCGACGATCGAAGGTCAGTACATCATCAAGAACCTGCTGATCATCTCTGCCGCGATGGTCCTCGGTGGCACCGTTCGTCATCCCGCGCCTGCGCGCGACGGGTCGTAGGGGCGGTTCGAGAACCGCCCTGGGCGCGTTGTCAGGTCCCGCAGAACGTGCGGTAAGTCCTGGAGTCGCCCGGCGCGCTGAAAGCCGGCAGGTCGCGGTCGTGATCGTAGGGTGTTGCGAGGACGTCCAGCAACCGCTGCATCACGGTGAAGTCGTCGTTTCCACTGGCGGCTTGCAGCGCCTCCTCCACCTTGTGATTGCGTGGGATGAAGGCGGGATTGTGGGCTCGCATCAGCGCCTCCGCCTCAGCGCGCGACTGCGTTTGCCGTGCGCGCCGCGCGTCCAGCCGGCTGTGCCAGGCATCGAACTGCGCGTCTAACCTCCGCGCATCCTCCGAGCGATCTGCCATCGTCAGATTCCGAAAGGTGTTGGTGAAGTCGGCGGATGTTCGCTCCATCCAGAGGAGCAGATCGTCGACGAGCGCCTTGTCTTCCGGCTCTTCGGTGAACAGCCCGAGCTTGGAGCGCATTCCGGCGAGCCATCCGCTCTCGAACAGTACCGGAAACCGCTCGAGTGATGCGGTCGCCAGCTCGACGGCACGGTTGAGATCAGCGTTCAGCAGCGGCAACATCGCTTCCGCGAGGCGCGCGAGGTTCCACTGCGCGACTGGCGGCTGATTGCCGTAAGCGTATCGGCCGCCGTGGTCGATCGAGCTGAACACGGTTTCAGGATCGTACGCGTCCATGAACGCGCAGGGTCCGTAGTCGATGGTTTCGCCCGACAGCGCCATGTTGTCGGTGTTCATCACGCCGTGGATGAAGCCGACCAGCTGCCACTGGACGATCAGGCGCGCCTGCCGTTCGATGATCGCGTCGAGCAGGGCGAGGTGCGGCTCCGCGGCGTCGGCAAGTTCCGGATAATGCCGCGCCCGGGTGTAGTCAGCGAGGGCGCGCAGTGCCGGCTGATCGTCGTGCGCGGCCGCCCACTGCATCGTGCCTACCCGAATATGGCTCGAGGCCACCCTCGTGAGGACGGCGCCTTCGAGCTCCGACTCGCGATACACCGGCTCGCCGGTCATCACGACCGCGAGACTGCGGGTGGTCGGGATGCCAAGCGCGTGCATCGCCTCGCTGATGATGTATTCGCGCAGCATCGGCCCGAGCGCGGCGCGCCCGTCCCCGCGTCGCGAGTAGCGCGTCTGCCCTGCCCCTTTCAACTGGATGTCGAAGCGGTCCCCTGACGGCGTCACCTGCTCGCCGAGCAAAATGGCGCGGCCGTCACCGAGAGCGGTGAAGCCGCCGAACTGGTGGCCGGCGTACGCCTGGGCAATCGGTCTGGCGCCCTCGGGCAGGGCGTTGCCGGCGAAGATCTCGGCGCCCTGCGGGCCGTCCAGCGTCTCCGGCTCCAGGCCGAGCGTTACCGCGAGCTGTTTGTTGCATGCGACGAGACGCGGCGCTCGAACCGGCGCCGGCCTGGCGTCGGCATAGAAGAGTTGGGGAAGGTCCGCGTAGGTATGTTCGAGGCGCCAGCCTGGCATGCCTCCATGATACCGGGCGCCTCGAAGACTACAATGGCGCATGGCCACGCCATTGACTGCCCGGGAACGTGCTCACCTCAAAGCCCGCGCGCACGCACTCGAGCCAGTGGTGCAGGCTGGCAATGCGGGCATCACCGACACGCTGATCGCCGAAGTCGATCGCGCGCTGACGGCGCACGAACTGATCAAGGTCAAGGTCAATGCTGCCGACCGGGCGGACCGGATCGCGATCGGCGACGAGATCTGCGCCCGCACCGCCGCGGCAGCCGTGCATCGGGTTGGCAAGGTCCTGATCCTCTGGCGGCCGCGCGAAAAAGACGTCGCCGAGTAAACTGCTCGACCAGGCTCAGACGGTTTGAAGGTGGGGTGAGATGGTATTCCCGATCGGCGACGACAACACTGGACGGCTGCGCACGCCGTACGTCACGTATCTGCTGATTGCGATGAACGTGCTGGTGTTCGTGCTCTTCCAGGGCATGGGCAACAACGAGCGGTTCACGTATTCCTTCTCGACGGTTCCCCAGGAGATCCGAACCGGCGAAGACGTCGCTCGACCGGTCCGGGTCGAGATCGGCGACCAGTCGGCCGTCATCCCGCTGCAGGAGACGCCCGGTTCCGTCTACCTCACCCTGCTGGTGTCGATGTTCATGCACGGCAGCCTGATGCACCTGCTCGGCAACATGTTGTTCCTGTGGATCTTCGGCGACAACATCGAGGACGACCTCGGGCACGGCCGCTACACCGCCTTCTACCTCGCGACCGGTGTGCTTGCGTCGATCGCCCACGTCGTCTCGACCTTTGTCTTTGGCGACAACCCGTTCATCCCGAGCCTGGGTGCCTCGGGCGCCATCTCGGCCGTGATGGGCGCCTACCTCGTGATGCACCCGCACCGGCGGGTCCGAGTGCTGCTGCTGCGCATGATCACGCAGGTCCCCGGCTACGTGGCCGTCGGCCTGTGGTTCATCCTGCAGTTGATCAGCGCCTACGGTGTGCTCGGCCAGGGACCACAGTCGGGCGGCGGCGTCGCCTTCATGGCGCACATCGGCGGCTTCATCGCCGGCGCGGTGCTGGTGCGGATTTTCGCCATCGGCAGCCGTCCGCCGGCGCGGCGGTGAGCGAGATGTGCTATCTTCGGGCGCTTTCCCAGCGACCGACAGGTAGATGCGTTCGGCTCGGCTCCCGATGGATCCAGTCGCTCCCGGTGCGCGGCTCTCGAACTACCGGCTCGATCGCCTCATTGGCTCGGGCGGGATGGGAAGCGTCTATCTCGCGCAGGATCTCGCGCTCGATCGCCCCGTAGCCATCAAGTTCATCGCACCGGATAAGGCCGCCGACGACGCGTCGCGCCGGCGGCTGCTCCGCGAAGCACGCGCAGCGGCCGCGCTCGATCATCCCAACATCTGCGGCGTCCACGAGGTCATCGCCGAACCTGACGGTCGCGCCTGCATCGTCATGCAGTACATCGAGGGGCAGACCCTTGCGGACAAGCTTCGCAGCGGTCCACTCGATGTGAGGCTGGCGCTGTCGGTCGCCACCGATCTCGCGGCCGCGCTCGAAGCCGCGCACGCGCACAACATCATCCACAGGGACATCAAGCCGCAGAACATCATTCTCACTTCGAGCAACCAGGCGAAGCTGCTCGACTTCGGTCTTGCGGTCCACAGCCTGGCCGGCGACCATGCCGGCACCGATTCAACAACCACGAATCTGACGACGCCCGGCGCGGTGGTCGGAACCCTGCCTTACATGTCGCCGGAGCAGGTGGCGCAGCGTCCGCTCGATGCCCGCAGCGATCTGTTCTCCCTCGGCACGGTGCTGCACGAGTGCCTGACCGGGCAGCGGCCGTTCACCGGTCCGTCCTCAGCCGAAGTGGCGAGCAGCATCCTGCGCCACGATCCGCCGCCGGTATCGTCCATCCGGCGTGAACTGAACGAACACCACGATGAACTGTGCCGGCGGCTGCTCGCCAAGCACCCCGACGACAGGTTCCGATCCGCCGAGGAACTGCTCGGCGCGTTGCGGATATCGTCGGGGTCGGGTTCGATCAGTGGTGTCGGTACACTCCCCCGCCGAGGATTTTCCCTTGCGGCGATGCTCGCCGCCGGAGCCGCTGTCCTCGCGGTGATGGCTGCGATCGGCGTGTGGAAGTGGACCGGGGCGCCCGAGGAGTTCGTCGCGCCGCCCGAGGCGCACCGTCGCTATGAGCGCGGCACGGCGTTCATCAGGGACGGAGCCTACAACAACGCTCGAGTGACGCTGAGCAGTGCCGTCCAACTCGCACCTGGATACGTGCCCGCCTACGTGCGCCTGGCAGAAGCATGCACCGAGCTGGACGATCACCAGTGCGCGCAGGACGCACTCAATACCGTCGGCACGCTGGCGAGTGATGAGCGGCGGCTGTCGGACGAAGACCGCGCGCGGCTGCGGGCCGTTCGAGCGCTGATGTTGCGGCGCGTCGACGAGGTGGTTGCCGAATACGATCGCCTGACGAAGCTGAAGCCGAGTGACTCTGGGGCTTGGCTGGACCTCGGTCGTGCCCAGGACGCCGCCGTTCAGCCTGTGCTGGCCCGGGCAAGCTTCGATCGGGCAATTCAACTGGACCCCGAGAATGCCGCAGCGCATCTGAGACGCGCGACGGTCGTGTCACAGCTCGGCGAAAAAGAGGACGCCCTCAAAGCCTTCGCGCGTGCGGAGGAGCTGTATCGCCAAGCGAGCGATGCCGAGGGGATCGCAGAGACACTGCTGCGCCGTGGAACCTACTTGAATGGCCTCGGTGAGAGACAGCTCGCGCGGCAGGCCCTGGAGAAGGCCGCGTCGCTCGCAGAGACCCTCGATCATCGCGAGCAATTCATTCGAGCGCAACTCGAATTGAGCAGCGTGACCGCTACCGAGGGCGCCTACGTGAAGGCACAGCAGATCGCGAACGACGCCGTGCAGATGGCGCTCAAGCATGGTCTCGATACCGTCGCAGCGGAAGGGTTGATCGACCTCGGAAGCGCACTTTTCCGGAGTCGCATTCACGAAGCTCCGAACGCGGCAGTGCTTCGATCCATCGACGTCCACTTCGAACGGGCGATCGACCTCGCCACGCGGCGCAACGCCCAGCGCATCGTCGCGCGTGCGAAGATGCAGAGGTCAGCTGCCCTGACACAGTTCGAACAACCCGCCAAGGCCCTGGAGATCGAAACCCAGGTTCTCGATTTTCTGAGGGACAAACAGTATCGACGGTACGAACTTCAACTGCTTCTCATCATGTCGAGGACCCTCGAGGATCTTGGCCGCGTCGCGGAAGGACGCCAAATCTCGGAAGAAGGGCTCGAGCTTGCCGAGCGCGTCGGCGACGACGCGTCGGCGGCGTTTGCACTCGAAAACCTTGCGGGTTTCGTCGTCGCCGAGGGGAATCTGCCGCACGCGGAACGGCTCAGGGCTCGAACCGAGGCAATGAATCGGCAGCAGAATACGCTCGATGCGCTGCCCTATGACCTCACGAATCGTGCCGAACTGCTGATCCGGATGGGTCGGGGCGCGGAGTCTGAGCCTCTCCTCGCAGAACTCCACGCTGGTGCCGCGAAGCGAATCGACTCGTTCCGAGAACGCGAGCGGCGCGCGATCGCCTTGAAAGGGCTTCGGTACGCAGTCGAAGGCAACTTCAGCGAGAGCGCGCGGATCACCACCCCGCTTTTCCGTGACCCGCGCGGCATACAGGATTCGGCCGGCAAGCTGGCGATCGCGCTGTTCACATATGCGGAAGCTCGGCTCGGGAACGCCATCTCGCAGGACGTGTGGAGCACCGCACGAGAGGCGGCAACACCGGTGTCCACAGAACCGCGTTACTGGGTCGGCTACGCGGATCTCCTGGCCGGGGACCATCGGGCTGCCCTGAAGGGGGCGGAGGAGGCGCTCGGCGACGCCAGGGTCAGTGCTTCGCCGGAACTCGAGTGGCGCCTGGCTGCGATAGGCGCGGCCGCGGCGCGCGGGCTCAAGGACGCAGCGCGCAGCACGGCCTTGTCACAACGCGCCAGCCAGGCACGAAGCCGGCTTCGCGCCCAGTGGAAAGAGGGCGTCGAGGCATACGAAAACCGGGCCGACCTGCTGGACCTCGCCAGGAGAAGCGGCCTCGAGCAGCGATAAGGAGCACGGTGTGAGAGCAAAAATACGAATTCTGATCGCAGCAGGGATCGGGATGGTTGCGGCGATCCGTTACTTCCGCAGGCCCCGCTTCGCCGAGGACAGACCCGCGATGATCGTCAGGGGAGGATCGTTGATCTTCCAGAGTGGCGACAATGAGAATTCCGAAAAGGGCCGACCGTGGAAACAGGTTCGGGAGGGACGATGGACGCCGGATCAGCCCAACGGCCGACCAGCGACCCACATGGTGCTCACGGTCAAACCACAGCATGGCTGCGACGTGCGTCGGCGGCCAGTTACTGACATCAGAATCCGCTTCTTCGGTACAGCCATCCTCGAGTCCTTTCAGATCACCACCGCGAACGGGCACGCGTCGGTGCCCATCCCGCTCGTTATTGGCTCCGGTCTCAGGGACTCCAACGGATCGGACTATCCGACACTCGAGCGGCACGGCTCCGAAAACGTTTTCTCGCTCAGCTATAAGCAGGTGGACGGCGAAACAAAGGATTGCCCGAACATCACGAAAGCAAAGATCGAATTCTTCGACTGACGTATCGGTGTCGGAGTTGAGGGAGTGCAGGGCTGAATCCCCGGTCCTCAGTTGGTGAAGGAGAATGCGGTGAGGAAGACAAGACTCGGAAGCATCGCGGTGATCGTGGCAACGATTGTGGGAGGTATCGGCTGGCTCTTCGCTCAGACTCCGAGAGAGGATCGGCCCGCCATGATCGTGCGCAACGGTTCCATCATCTTCGAGCACGAGCCGGCAAGGGGCCAGCCTGCGCCGCCAAACTGGCTCTACTCAGACGGCCTCGCGTTCACGACCGATCAGCAAAACGGCAAGCCAGTAACCAACGCTGATGCGACGGTGCTCAACGCACAGGGCAGCACTACCTGTGAGCTCAAAGGAGGAGTGCGCTTCACGATCAGATACCAGGAAGGATCTGATGTCGAGGAGATCCACTTGATCGCCGCTGGTCAGCAGCCGCGCATTTTCCCGAACGACGGTCTGACGCGCTCGTCGGATCGTAAGCAACTCACTCGCGGCGCACCGGCGAGCGGAACAATTTCTGTGCGGCTGAACGGCAAGGGGAAGCCGTGCGC
>JACDDJ010000136.1 GCA_013817065.1 Acidobacteriota bacterium | reverse complement strand
GTTGTACTTGCTACGGATCGTCCTGGTGACCCATGGTAGCCATTCCTCGCGGAGCAGGGAGATGATCGCCGGATCGGTCGCCTGGTTCAGCGGTGGGGCATACGTCAGGTAATAGGCGTGCCGGGTGCCGTTGGTCGTGTGCAGATCCATCGAGACGTGCGGGTCGTAGTCGTTCATCAGTTTGACGACCGCGCGCCCTTCGGGCGAATCGAGTTTCATGTGGTCGCGATTGAGGTCGAGCCCCTGCGCGTTGGGCCGCTGGCCCTGTCCGCCCATCGGGCCGTGCTGCGGGCCGCGATTGTTCAGGGCGAATCGCTCGTTGCCGTCCGCGTTGTAGATGGGGGCAATGAGGAAGACCATCGTCTGCAGCCAGTCTTCGTGTTTGCCCTGCGCGAACTCCCGGATCAGCATCTGCGCCGATTCCTTGCCTTCAACCTCTCCGCCGTGGATGTTGCCCTGGATGTAGACACGGATCTTGCCGGTCTGGCGCACCGCTGCGGGCGTGGTGGCGGCAGCACCGATGACCGCCAGCGGCAGCGCCCGTTTCTCGTTGGTTTCGCCGAAGGTGGTGAGGAGGACCTTTTCGGGCGCCGCCTTCGCAACTGCCTCCATGAAGTCCACGACCTCCTGGTAACGGCTCGTCTCCTGGAAGTTGGTCGATTCGGGCTGGGTCTTGAGCGCGTCGAGGGCGTCCGGTTTGGTCTGGGCGCCGACGCTGGTGACGCACCCCAGCAATGCCGCGAGGGTCAGAAACTGTTTCACGCGAATCTCCTTGGGGGTGTGCGAGCATCATACACAACAGATGTCAGACCCAGCCGCGAGACAGTTCGCGAGATACCAGATCCCAATGTGCGTGGCGGCGCTTTTCACGATCAAGTGCGCGGTCATGTGGCAACTCAAGGACCACATCCTCCTGCAGCAAGACGCCGGACTGGATACCAGCGTCTACCTGAAGCTGACGCAGCAGGTCATGGCGGGAGACATCGCGCTCGGACCGGGCCTGTATTTTGTTTCGCCGCTCTATATTTATGTCGCCGCCTCGATCCTGGCGGTCGCCGACTCCGTGATCTGGCTTCGGCTCGTGCAGATTGTCTTCGGTACCGCGTCGGTAGCGCTGATCTGGTGGTGCGGGCGCGAGTGGGCAGGGAGCCGGGCAGCCTGGTGTGCCGCTGGACTCGCCTCACTGACAGGGCTCTTCACTTTTTACGAGGCATTGCTGCTTCAGGCGGCGATCGATCCATTCCTCACGTCGCTTGCTCTCGCGGCCCTGACTGCTGCCCTCACGCGGTCGCGATGGACCTGGTTCCTGGCTGCGGGCGCCGCCTTTGGGATCCAATCGCTGAACCGACCAAATATCCTGATCGCCGCCGCGGGCCTCATCGTGCTGCTTCTCCTGAGCAGGCGTTCGCGAGGAGCCGCCGCAATGGTCGCCGGGCTGCTCCTCGCGCTTGCGCCGGTGACGATTCGGAACGGCCTCGTCGCCGACGATTGGTCGCCGCTCTCGTCGCATGGGGGGCTCAACTTCTACATCGGCAACAACCCGGCCGCGGATGGCACTTACGTCATGATTCCGAGCATCACGCCGTCGATCGTGGGGCAGCAGCAGGATGCGCGTCGCGTGGCCGAGCTGGCGGTGGGCCACGAGCTCGATGATGCCGGCATCTCTTCGCACTTTTACCGAAGCGCACTCCAGTGGATACGCGAGCATCCGTGGCCAGCGGCGCGGCTGTTCGCTCGTAAGCTGGTCTACGTCTTCAACTCGGCACATCTCTCGCTGAACTACAGCTATCCGTTTTACGCGTACGACGCTGACACCGCTTTGCGCGCGCTGGCCGTTGGGCCATGGTTGTTGATTCCGCTCGGCCTCACTGGGGTTGCATCTTTGGCCTGGACGCGGCGCGATGGCGCATTTTGCATTTGGGCTGCGTTCATCCCTCTGTACGCGGTTGCAGTGGCCGCTTTCTTTGTGTCGGAGAGATATCGGCTTCCGTTGCTTGTTCCGCTGTGCGTCGCGAGCGGGGCCGCCCTCGACTCATTCTCCAGCGCACTGGCTTCGAGGCGCTGGCGCCGGGTTGGTGCTCTGCTCGGCCTGATCGGGCTCCTGGGCCTGGGTGCGAACTGGCCATTGGGGCTGGATGACGCTCGCGCCGAAGAGCGCACGCGAATGGCGGAACGCTCCGCGATGCTCAATCGACTCGATGATGCGGAAGCATGGACGGCAAAGGCAGAAGAGATTCACCCGACGCCAGGCGTGGTCCACTTCCGCGTGGGCCGGGCGCTCGCCGTACGGGGACGGCCGGTCGCGGCCCTGAGCCACCTTCAAGAGGCGGCCCGCCTCGACCCGGACCGGCCAGAGACGAGTTACGCGCTCGGACAGGCGCTGATGGACGCGGGCCGCGCGTCTGAAGCCGTCCCGCACCTTCGTCGCGCCTTGAAAGCAGGGGTCCGTCCGGATCTCGCTGGCTTCGATCTAGCGCGAGCTCTTGACGCCGCGGGGGATCGACAAAGTGCGCTGCAGGTTCAGCAGGACGTCAAGCCTGCGCACAAGGATGATGCGGCCAGCTGGTATCAGATGGGTCAGTTGGCGCAGCAGTGGGGCGATTCCCGGCTTGCTGCGCGGTATTACGGTGAAGCCGTCAGCGCGGCGCCGGGTGCCTTCGATCTCAGACAACGCCTCGGGTTGATGCTGGCTCTCCTTGGAGACTTCGAGGCCGCGGTGCGCGAGTTGGAACGTGCTGTGAAGCTGAACCCGTCCGACGCGACTGCGCGGCTCAATCTCGCGGTCGCCTGCGCGCAGCTCGGACGAACCAACGACGCGAGGGTCCAGGCGCGGGAAGCACTGCGCCTGGACCCCGGTTATGTGAAGGCGCGCGAGCTGCTCAAGGCGTTAGAAAAATAGCCCGACAGCCGGAGCTGCCGGGCGCGTGGTTAGAAATCCGCGGAAATCGAGAGCAGGAACCTGCGCGGCGGCGCCCACTCGCTCCCCAGTCCAAACCGCGAGTTTGGCTGGGTGGTCGTCTGCGCCGCGCTGAAGATGTCGGTCGCGCAGGCGTAATCATTACCGCAGCCCGCGAAGGCCGCGGTAGCGGGGCAGATCCGTGGGTCGCGCCACTGCCGCTGATCCACACTCAACGTCGTGAGCTCGCCCATCAGGTTCAGAACCCGAGCTTCGACTTTCACGCCGGCACGGCCCCCGACGCGCACCCGGTATGAACTGAGGAGATCGATGTTCGTCCAGGCGCCGACGCGGTTCGTGCCGGCCGGTTCGAGGTAACGCCGGAGCCCGTTGTCCCAATCGATTCCGCGTGCCGCCCACGGGGTGCCGCTCTGTGACCGGAGGTAGCCACCCAAAGTGAGATTCCTGATCATCGGGGGCTCGTAGGTCGCGAACAGCTTGAATACGTGCGGCCTGTCCTGGCTGAGCGGACCGTAACGGAATCGGTCCTGAACGAACTCGCCGGGTCCGTCCTGGATGGCCGACGACGTGTTGAAGACCGCGCCTGCGGCGTAATCCAGATCGAAGTTGCCTTCGAGCCGACTCCAGGAGTAACTGGTCGTGAGACTCCACCTGTTCAGCAGGCGGCGCCCGACCTCTACGGTGAACGCGCGATACGTGCGTTCTGCCCCATCGAGCTGCGCCGCGCGGAACGGGCCGGCGGCCGGTAATGCCGACGGGATGTCCTCGATGAAGTCGAATGACTCGCGATTTATGTAAAAGACTTCCAGCCCCCAATTCGTAAGGAATGGCGTGGCGTATCCAATCAGCCACTCGTCGCTGTAGGTCGGCTTGATGCCGGGGTTGATCAACTTGCCGGTGGTGCTCACGCGCGGCGCGTCAGAGATCAGTGCGCCCGTTGTCCGGTCGAAGAGCGCGTCATTGAAGAAGAGGCGTTGCGGCGCAAGGGATCGCGCGCTGCTCTTCTGATCCATCGCGTAGTACCGTCCCCAGTTGCCGTACACTTTGTCCCCCTGGCCCTTTCGGACCTGGTAATTCACGCCAAGTCGGGGCTGGATCTCGTCGGCGAAATCGAACGTCAAAAACGTGTTTTCGTTCGCGAGGATCTGGGAAAACTCGTCGCGGTTCACCAGGACGCCCGCGTTGAACACCAGCCGCGAGCCAATGCTGATGTCATCCTGCACGAACAGGCTGTACGTCTTCCCAGGTGACAGTTGGGCGGGCTGCTCCGAGTAATACGTCGCCTGAATGCGTGTTCCACCGCTGACGACGGACAGAATGCCCCAGCCGTTCGACTGCCGGTGCAGTAATTCAGAGCCTTCTTCGTATCCGAAGCCCGCTTTCAACTGGTGGTCGCTGCCGCCCAGGTCGAAGAACTGGGTGATCGTCGCACGGACTTCATCGCGCTTGTAATCCACGCGCTCGGATCGCAGATTCCATGCACCGCGGGTGACGGCAAAGGGCCCGGACGTGTCGCTGTACTGTCCCATGCTTCCGAGGTCGTTGACATTGAAGGCGGGCTGGAAGCCCAAATCGGTGAGGGGCAGGTTCTCGGAGTTCTCTTCCATCCGGATGTAGCGCGCATCGATAACCGTTCGCGCCAGCGGGAACCAGTTCCAGCTTGCCGTCGCGATGCTCGTATCCCCTTCGTTGTTGCGGGCTACCGATCCGGCGTCGGTGTTGCCGATGCCGCACAGTTCGCACTTGCTCGGGCGGTAACGATATCCGGCATTGATGAACATCGTCGACGTCGGTTGTCCGGTGAACTTGCCGAACCCTTCTTTCGTCGTTGTAGTGGTATCGGGCACAGCACCCAGAGCGTTCGTGCGACCCGTGGTGCGGTTCCTCGTCCACTGGGAGGATGCGTACCAGAACAGACGATCGCGAATGACCGGACCGCCAACACTGAAGGATGCGGCATACCGGTCCACAGTGCTGGGGATCTTAACGATCTCGCCAGCCGTGTTCAGGGAGTTCGACCCGGCGCTGAATGAGCGGGGCCGCATTTCACCAAAAACAATACCTCTCAGCTTGTTCGTGCCGGATTTGCTGACGGCGTTGGTGACGAATCCCGTCGCACGGCCGAACTCCGCGGTGATCGCCCCCCTTTCACGTTGAACTCGGCGATATCGAGGCCATTGACCCTCGGACGACAGATAGCCGAAGCCGGGGTTGGTGATGTCGACGCCATCCATCAGGTACTTGTTGTCCTGCCGGCTCGCGCCTCCCGATGGGGCGAAGCTATTGTTTTCGGCGACGCCGGGGATCAGCTGAAAGAGGCCCGAAAAATTCCGCTGCAGGGGTAATCCCTCGATCTGCTCCGCCTTATAGTTGAAGTTGACCGCGCTCGACTTCAGGTCAATCACGGGCGAGGCGGCCACGACGGTCATCTCCTCCGTGACGGTCACACCCAGGACCAGATCGAGCTGTGTATCCTTCGATAGATCTACGACTGCGGACCGGGACGTCTTGCCGAGGCCGGTCTTATCGACCTCGACGACGTAGAGCCCGGGCAGGAGGAGCGGAAACCGATACGAACCGGTCTGATCAAGTTCGGTTCGTGCGCCCAGCCGGCAGCTGCGGGCCCGAGATTCGCACCGTGGCATCGGCTACCGCTGCGCCATTCTGATCGAAGACGACGCCGGACACCGACCCTGTATCCTGTGCCGATACCGGTGCCGCAAACAGCGATAGGCCGAGCGCCGCAACAAGTAGGCCCCTGAAATACATCAATTCCTCCCGACGTTTAAATCCTGGAACCCGCAAATGCTAACACGACGGGTTCCTCGTCCAACGGCCATGTTTCAACTGGGAAGCTGCCTAGGATGTCAGCGAAATCTGCTGGGCGTGTGCCGACGCACCGATGAGGCCGGCGTCCGGATTGAGAATCACGGACACAGGGATTGCGGCGACGAGGTGGGCCATCGGTTCCTTGTCGCGAAACGCATCCATGAACGTACCCGACTCCAGTCCCGGCAGGATCTTCGGCGCGATCCCGCCGCCGATGTAGACGCCGGCCGTCGCCACGCAGCGAAGCGCGATGTTGCCCGCTTCAGCGCCGTAGGCGCCAAGGAAGATCTCGAACGCCTCGACGCATCGATCGCATCGTCGTTCAGCAGCGGCGCGGCTGATACGCGCCGGTAGATCCGAGGGATCCTTCGATGGGCCAACCCCCTCGCACAGACGGGCGGGCGCGATGCTGTTGGGCGTGATCGTCGGGCCCGACCCGAAGGCGTCGTGCGTGAACTGGTAGATGTTGACGAGACCAGGACCGGAGATGATCAGTTCCACGCCGACGCGTCCGAAGATCCGGCTCAGCGCGCGGACCATCTCCATCTCGCGCGGCGTGCGCGCGGCAAAGTCGGCGTGGCCGGCTTCGGAGGCGGCCGGGATGAAGCGTCCGTCCACGTTATGAAGCAGCGCTTCGCCGAGGCCCGTGCCGGCGGCAATGACCGCTGCGTTCCCCTCGGGCAGGGGAACGCCCACCTGGAGGGATTTCAGTTCGCTGGGCTCCAGCACCGGCACGCCGTAGGCCAGGGCCTCGAGGTCGTTGAGAATCCGCAGACGCCTGAAGCCGAAGGCTTCAGCGAAAGCGGGGCCATCGACCAGCCATGGCACGTTGGTCAGCCGGGCGACCTGCTCAGTCACTGCACCAGCCACACCGAAGCAGACCGCGTCGATTCGCCGCGGTTCGATGTTCTGCGCCTGGAGGAACTCGCGCACCATCGGCTCCAGCGAGTCATAGTCCAGCGTCACGAATTCGCCGACTTCGATGGCGCGAGGGCGTTCCGGCGACGGCGCAAAGATCCCCAGCAGTGTCTTGGTGCCACCGATGTCGCCGGCCAGGAGCATGCATCTATTAAACTCCAACTTCCAAACTCCAACTTCCGACGAACTTCCAGCTTTTGCAATTCAACCGTGACCTCCTTTGGTCTTTGGAGGTTGGAGGTTGGAGGTTGACGGCGAAGGTGAGTTAGACGTTGACAAGTCACGCCCGTCTGGACGATCGTCGCGTTGAATGACGACGCTCACGTCATCTTCGGGTGGGCCGCTGGGCCATCGGCAGGTACGAAGCCTCTACCCGGGCATTACCGAGAACCATCTGCGGTATCTCGAGAAGTGGGGGCTGCTGCGCCACCAGTCGCACCTTCCGCGCGAGAGGCGGCAGTACACCTTCCCCGACATCCAGGCCATCAAACAGGTCGCCTCTGAGCTGGAGTGCGGCACACCGCTCAAGCTCATACTTCGCGCGTTGTCAGCCGAGCGCGAAGGTCAGATGCAGCTCGACTTCCAGGAAGGGATCACATCAACCGATGCGCCGCGCGCGAAGGTGGTTGCACTCGAGCCGCATCGCGCGCGCCGAGACTCCGCCGCGCCGCGACCGACCGGCGGAGAGCGGTCTGCGCAGTTTCCCCTCGGCGATCCGCAAGCCGCTCTCGCCGCCAAGTACTTCGTCGAAGGTTCGCGATTGGACGATGGCGAAGAGCAGAACATGGAGGGTGCGGCGGCCGCCTATCGCAAGGCGCTGATCATCGACCCAGACCTCGTCCCCGCGATCGTCAACCTTGCCAACATCCACTACGCACGCGATGAGCTGATCGAGGCGCAGGCACTCTACGAACGCGCCATCGGGCTGGAGATGGACTGCTTCGAAGCCCACTTCAACCTCGGCAACATCCTTCACGACCTCGGCCGATTCGACCGGGCGCTGGTGTGTTACCGGGACGCGGTGTCGCTCAACCCCACGTACCCGGACGCACACTTCTACCTGGCAGTAACGCTGGAGAAGACCGGCCACTCGCCGGAGGCGAAGCCGCACTGGAAGGCGTACCAGGAACTCGCTCCGGAGGGCGAGTGGGCCGAACTGGCAAAGGAGTTTTCTGAGTAAAGGCTTCGCCTCTCCTCAGAAAACTCCTTCGCCCACTTCCAAACGCCAAACCGCGCAGATTCGCTCGATCGGTCTGGTTGGGAGTTGCAGATTGACAGTTAGCTTGGGCGTTGGTAGTTGGAAGTTGGAAGTTGGAAGTTGGAAGTTGGAAGTTGGAAGTTGGAAGTTCGCAGGATTGATGCGAAGCATCAATACTGCGAGTAATCCCTTTTCTTGGGCGTCCGGCGCAGCTTGTAGAAGGCGCAGTCCGGGCACCACGACTCGGGTACGAAGCCTTCCTTGCCGGCAAACGGCAGCACGTCGCGGTGGGTGCAGTATTCCCCGGCATCCGGATCACACTTCCAGCGGCAGGACTTGAACTTCATCATCGCGGCTGACGCCGATGATGGCCCGATCTGGGCATCGGCCGGTTCGCGCGGCGTTTCGGATGTCGGAGCCGCTTCCGGTGTGATGCGCTTGGCCAGTGGGGTGAGCGGGTTGGTGTCGTCGATCATCCCCGGGGGCGTGTCGAGTGGGTTTGTATCGTCGATCATCCCTGCATCTCAATCCCGACCGCGCGTTTGAGGGCCTCGAGGGCGCGGAGTTCCTCCGGCGCGACGAGGGTCAGCGCCGTTCCGGTCGCCTGCGCCCGGCCGGTGCGGCCAACGCGGTGCACGTACATGTCCGTGCTCGTGGGAACTTCGAAGTTCACGACGTGCGTGATGCCGTCGATGTCGAGGCCGCGCGCTGCGACGTCGGTGGCGACGAGGACGCGGTAAGTTCCGCTCTTGAAACCTTCAACCGCCTGCGTCCGCTGCACCTGCGTGCGGTCTGCGTGCAGCGCCGCTGCCTTCAGTCCAAACGATGCGAGCTTCCGCGCCAGGCGATCGGCTCCTGATTTCGTCCGGACGAAGACGAGGACCGGGCCGGCCGTCCGCCGAAGGAACTTGGCGAGCCATTCGGTCTTCTGCGCCGATGGCACTGCTTCGGCGGTGTGTGTAATGGTCTTCGCCGCGCCGGCCGGTGCACCGATCTGGACATACTTCGCGTCGACCACGATCTCGTCCGCCAGCTTCATCACCTCTTCCGCCATGGTGGCCGAGAAGAGCAGCGTTTGCCGGGCCGCGGTGTCGGGCAGCACCTGGACGATGCGGCGGACGTCGGGCCAGAAGCCCATGTCCATCATGCGATCGGCTTCGTCGAGGACCAGCGTGTCGAGCTTGTCGAATGCGCCGGTCTTGCTGCGCATGTGGTCCATCAGCCGGCCCGGGGTCGCGATGATGATGTCGACCCCCGATTTGAGCGCGCGCTCCTGCGGTCCCATTTCGACGCCGCCATACACAGCGACGCTGGTGATGTCGGTGTGATACGTAAACCCTTCGACATCGTCGGCAATCTGCACGCAGAGCTCGCGCGTCGGGGCGAGAATCAGCACCCGCGTATAGCCGCGCTCATCAGGCGCGGCAGCGCGCGAGGTGAGCATGCGATTGAGGATCGGCAGCAGGAAGGCCGCGGTC
>JACDDJ010000730.1 GCA_013817065.1 Acidobacteriota bacterium | reverse complement strand
TCTCTACGCCGCTTCCATGCAGATCCGGTTCTTTGCTGAATACTCCACCTCGACACGAGAGCCTTCTTTTCGCTTTCACCTGCCGGGGACCACGAAGCGAGCCGCAGCTATCTCAGCGGTACCGACATTCAGCGCACAGAGTTTGCCAACGGCAGCAAACGTGTCGGGGTTAGGGACTTCATGCCGGTCGCGCGACGGCCCGAAAGCCGCTACCCACTACTATGTCCGCCTGAATGCACCGGCTCGGTGGTGCGCATCCGCAAGGCGCAGTAAGCGGAACGAAAACCCCTCCCGGACACAGTTCTTCAGTGAGCGCATTTTGCGGAGCTCTGTGGATCCCCGATGAGTCTCCTCGACCGCCTTCTGGCCAGCCTCGAGGTTCGCGTGAACGCCTTCGCGATCTGCGAGGTGCATCACGGCTGGTCTCTCGTGCTCGATGGGACGCCAACGCCGCTGATCCACTACGTGCTGAAGGGGTCCGGCATTCTCCGGCCGGAGCAAGGCCCTGCGATCAGGTTCGCTGCGCACAACTTCATCATTCTCCCTCCCCGCATTCGCCATACCCTCGAAGAGCTCGACGGCGTGGACCTGCAACAAGTCCGTGGGATGGACGATGGCGTTGCGTTGGCCGACGGCCTCTTGGCTATGTCCACGCCGGGTGACGCGGCGAGCGATGCGCCGAATATCGTGACTGCATGCGGCACGATCAAAGCGACCTATGGCGGCTCTCTCGGGCTTTTCGATGGGCTGCGCGAGCCCATTGCCGTCAGCCTCGGTGAAGACGATCCATTGCGGGGCGCCGTCGAGGCCCTGCTCGCGGAGCTTGCGTCGCCGAGCCTGGGGTCGCGCGCCCTTGCGGAAGCGCTCCTGAAGCAGTGCCTGATCCTGCTCGTCCGGCGGATGGCTGATGACGAGGCGGCCAAATCCGGATGGCTGCTCGGGGCCGCAGACCCGCGGCTGGTCGAGGCCGTTATCACAATGCTGGAAAATCCCGCACGCGAACATACGCTGGCGTCGCTGGCTGCCTCGGCAGGGATGAGCCGGTCCGGCTTTGCCGCCCGTTTCGCAGTCGCTTTCGGCCGTTCCCCGATCGGGTTCCTCAAAGGTGTCCGCCTGCTCCAGGCGACGCACCTCCTGGAGAGGACCGATCTGCCGATCGGCGCCGTAGCTCGAAGCGTAGGATACGAAAGTCGGACGTATTTTTCGCGCGCGTTCAGGGCGGCATACGGAACCGATCCACAGTCCTTCCGCGCCGCTCGCCGACGCTGAGCACGAATTGCTGCCTTGGATGATGCGGCACATATCTGAGGACGATCCGGCACATAACTGCTTATTCACACGAGCGTGACGGCCGCGATCACTTCGGTCTACCTTCCGGCGGAACCTTATCCGAATGGTTCTGTTGGCCGGAAGGATCCACATCGCTGCGTCACACATGCCGACGCAAGTGGACTCAGGTAGATCATGACCGATCCGCGCAACAAGTCCAGCGCGCGCGATGCGATTTTCCGGGCGAAAGGGGATCATGCCTTGAGCTTTCCGAAAGGCCGCACCGCCCTGCCGCTGATCGACACCGTGAACGATTTCCTGTCGGGGGGTGGAGCCGCGTGGGACCTGACGAAGGCGACGGTCCAGATGCACGGCGTCATCGGAAACCTGAAGCTCTACCGGTCACGCTCTCCGTCAGTTCACGAGTAGACTGCGGCGGACAGCTTGTGAGAGCACAGGCCCGCAGAATAACGCACAATGAATCAACATTAGGAAAGGGAGGTCAGAACAGATTTTGCGACTACCCAGACAGAACGCTGACGGCGCGACTTCCGCGCATTCTTTAACCTGGACGAAAGGGATGACTCCATGTGCAATCAACACGATAGGCAGCCGACCGACCGCCGCTCGTTTCTGAAGGTTGCGACGGCCGGTAGTTTGGCGGTCGCTGCCGGCAGCCTGACCACAACGGCGGCTCGGGCGCAGGCCGTGGGGCCGGAGCAGGCCGAGCAGATCATTCAGGATTGGCCCGAGACGGCGACGATGGCTGCCAAGGCCATGATCGAAAAATATGGCGCGCCGGCCGAAGCAACGCCGAGCCTGCTGATCTGGTACAAGAACGGACCCTGGAAGCGCACGGTCGTCTACAAGGAGGAGATCGATCACGACTTCCCCATGCCGCACAAGGACGTGCTGGAGCAGTTCATCGATTACGAGGTGCCGCCCGATTATTTCGACGATCTGGCGCACTATGATGGCAGCGTCATCGTCGAGCGCACCAAGGGCGAGATTTCCGCACGCTGCGACAAGGAAGGCGCGAACTTCCTCGCCCTCAATCTGGCCAACGACATCGTCAAGGGGAACAAGAGCGTGGAGGAGGCCCGGCAGTCCTATGGCGAGGCCATGATGCAGATGATGCAGGGCAGTCCGCCGGAATCCACTCAGAAGCTGACCTTCGACGTGCCGGAGGCCAATGTCGGCGATTCCGACGAGGCGATCATCGATAAGGGCTGAGGCCAAGCTCGATTAAACGGCGGGAGAACGAATCCAGGATATTCAAGCCTCGACATCGGCTCTCCCGCCTGCCCATCGCTGTTTTTTACCAGCAGCCTTCCCTTTGGTGCGCAAAGCGGAGCGAGGAAATGCCGAATATGCATCCAGCGGGGCTTGTCACATC
>JACDDJ010000135.1 GCA_013817065.1 Acidobacteriota bacterium | reverse complement strand
GGTTCGATGCGGTCGACGCGCGGTTCGATGCGGTTGACGCGCGGGTCGATACAGTCAGCGCGCGGTTCGATGCGGTCGACGCGCGGGTCGATACAGTCAGCGCGCGGTTCGATGCGGTCGACGCGCAGTTCGATCAAGTGAAGTCGCAGCTCCGCGTCGAAATCGAAGCGGTGCGCGGCGACGTACGACTCGTTGCCGAAGGTCTCGCGGCCCAGACGGTACTCTTGAAGCGCATCGACGCCGGTCGCGAGCGACTCGGAAAGCGGGTTGACAAGCACGACCTGCGCATCCGCGCGCTCGAGCCCCCGAAGCCCGCCTGACGCTCTACAGCCAGACTCTGGAGATCCGGCGCCTGCGCTCGTGATCGCGGCGGGAACGCTCCGAGAGCGTCCATCCGCGCCCGCGGAGACGCTCGGCGCGCTCCGACAGGAAGTCACGGTCGAGGGTGATCACCTGAGAGACATTGGCGACGGAATCCTTCGGCAAACCCGAGGCTTTCGCCGGCAGCAGCACATTCCCCGGGGCGTCCACCAGGCGAAGGTTCGACGTCACCACGACGGCCACGATCGGACGTTGACGAACGTCGCGAACGATGCCATCGTCATGACGACAGCCACCCGAGGCACATCGAACATGTCGCACGAAGTTCTCGAGGCCGAACTCGAACGGCTGAAAGCCGAGAACGAGCAGCTCGAGAACCAGCGCGCCCGGGCGTCACCCTCGAGGCCAGCGAGAAAGGAGGCGTATCGCGCCTTCATCAAGGACAACGACGAGAAGCTGAAGACCAAGTCCGAAGCCTGACCTGCGAGACCATGATCGGACGCTCCGGCACCTGGATCATCATTCGGTAGCGTCCGGCTTCCGCCGGATCGAGGTACCTCCATGCGTTCATCCCTGATCCCCACGGTCGCCTGCGCCCTCGCCTGCGCGGTCACCGCCGCGGAAGCCCAGGCCCCGCCGTTCACCCACGAAGCCATGATCGCGACGAAGCGGCTCGGCGCCGTCGTGCCAGGCCCGGACGGCCGCCAAGCTGTGATCCAGATCCTGACCTACCGGTACGATCGCCCCGGACCGGACGGGGATCTGTGGCTCGTCGATCTCCGGGGCACCTCGAACCCGCCGATGACCCGCCTCACCAGCGCACCCGGCGTCGAGTCGGGCGCCGCCTGGAGTCCGGACGGCCGCACCATCGTCTTCGTCGCGCGGCCGGGTGACGGGCCGTCGCAGCTGTTTCGGATCCCCGCTGGCGGCGGCACGCCCGAACAGCTCACGACGCTGTCGACCGGCGCGTCGCAACCGCGGTTCAGCCCCGACGGGCGGACGATCGCGTTTCTCTCGAGCGTCTACCCCCAAGCCGCGAACGACGCCGACAACGCGGCGCGGCTGAAGGCGGCGCGCGAGAATCCCTCGAGCGCGCGCATCTACACCGGCTTCCCGTATCGCGACTACGGCAACAACTGGTTCGACGGGCGCGTCAACCACCTGATGACGATGAGCGTGGATGGCGGCGCCGCGCGCGCGCTGCTGACGGGCACGCCGCTCGTCGGCGAGCCGGGCTGGAGTGGCGTCCAGGAGTTCGACTGGCGCCCCGACAGCCGCGCCATCGTCTTCAGCGCCTCGGTTGATTTCCACAAGCAGGCCGATCGCTTCGACACGAAGGACCTCTACCTCGTCGAGGTCGCCGCGCGTGGGCCGTCCACACCGACGCTGCTCGTGGGCGCGCAGACCAACGACCGCGACCCGGTCTTCTCGCCCGACGGCCGCTACCTCGCGTGGCACGCGGTGTGGTGCTGCTGGGGGAGCCTCGACACCGGCGATGGCGAGATGTCGGCGGCGGCGCGGCAGTCCGGCTATCCGCAGCGCTTCGATCGGCTCCAGAGCTATCGCGACAACCGGATCCTCGTGCGCGACATGCGGACGGGCGAGGTGACGGTGCTCATGCAGGGTTGGGATCGCCCGCCGGATGCGCCGGTGTGGTCGCACGACGGCCGCGAGCTGTACTTCTCGGCACCGGACCAGGGGCACAGCCGGGTCTTCCGCATCGCGCTGGCGGACGCGCTGAAGGGCGGCGGCCCGGCGGTGCTGGCCGATTCGCCGGGATCCTGGGGGCGTCCGGTCGTAGCCGGCCCCCTCGTCCTCGCCGCGCGCCAGCGGACGACGCGGCCCCCCGAGCTGTTCGCGATCGCCACGCAGCAGACCTCGGCGCCGCGGTCGATCACCGATCTGAACGGCGCCCAGTTGCGCCCGTTCGCGATGCGCGAGGCGGAAGAGGTGTTCTGGACCCACGCCGGACGCCGCATGCAGGGCTGGCTCGTGAAGCCGGCCGACTTCGATCCGTCGCGGAAGTACCCGCTCTTCCTCTTCCCGCACGGCGGCCCCTTCGGCGCGCACGTCGACGGCTTCCACTACCGCTGGAACGCGCAGATCTTCGCCGCCCACGGCTACGTCGTCTTCATGCCGAACCCGACCGGCAGCACGGGGTTCGGCGAGTCGTTCGCCGCCGACGTACAGGGGGCGTGGGGCGGGCGCGTGTTCGACGAAGTGATGACGGGCGTGGATCACCTCCTCGCAACATCGCCGTGGCTCGACGGCGACCGGATGGTCGCGGGAAGCGCCAGCTACGGCGGGTACTTCATGAACTGGCTGATCACGCAAACCGACAGGTTCAAGGCGGTCTTCACGCACGCGAGCATCTGGAACTTCGTGTCGATGACCGGCGCGAGCGTCATCGCCCACTACATGCTGGCCGACGCGAGCCACGCGTCACCCTGGGAAGACTTCGCGGCGTTCAACCGCTACAGCCCGCACTACCACGCCGCCAAGATCAGGACGCCGACCTACGTGAGTCACGGCGGCCAGGACGCCGGCGTCCCCGACGGCCAGGGGATGGAGCTGTACTGGACGCTCCAGCGGCTGGGGGTGGAGAGCCGGTTCATCCATTTCCCTGACGAGGGGCACCACATCCTGAAGCCCGCCAACAGCCGCGTCTTCTACCAGGAGATGCTGGACTGGTTCGCCCGACACGTGAAGTAGGGGGCCCGATCTCCGCGAGCAGGCGTGGTGCCGGAGCAGGTACTGTCGGGCGCTGGTCCCGTGCGCTTCCCCTGGATGACCGTGTGGGTATGCCGACGCCGTCGAAGCTGGCGCCGAGAGGGGTCGGGTCCGGGCCAGATGTTCATATGAAATCAAAGGCCCGGTTCAAACTCACGACCCATGCAGGGGTGCTAAGCTTCGCCCTGCTGGAGGGATCGATGATGAACAACCGTCTCAATGCGTTCGTGATAGCTGTCGTATGCGCGGCCGCCGCCTCGCCGGCCGTGCTGGCGCAGCGCCAGGAGAGTACACCGCCAAGCGACCGGTTGACACTCGAGACCTTTCTCGAGATGGAAACGGTGGCCGACCCGCAGCTGTCGCCCGACGGCCGCCAGATCATCTACACGCGCGGGTGGATTGACAAGATGAACGACCGGCGGGAGTCGGCGCTCTGGATCATGAACGCGGACGGCAGTCGCAACCGGTTTCTCGCCAAAGGCTCGAATGCGCGCTGGTCGCCGACCGGCGACCGTATCGCCTACATCGCGCCGGGGGAGCCGCGCGGGTCGCAGCTGTTCGTCCGCTGGATGGACGCCGAAGGCGCGACCTCCCAGGTGACGCGCGTCGAACAGTCACCGGGCGGCCTGGCCTGGTCACCAGACGGCACGCAGCTCTCCTTCACCGCTCTCGTCGAGGCACGCACCAACTGGCCGATCAAGCTGCCGAAGGCTCCTTCCGGGGCCAAATGGACGGAGGCGCCGCGCATCGTCGAACGCCTCAACTATCGCCGCGACGGTAGCGGTTTCGTGGACACCGGCTTCCGCCACATCTTCGTCGTCCCGGCGATCGGCGGAACGCCCCGGCAGCTGACGACGGGCAACTTTGATCACAGCGGCAGCGAATGGACGCCCGACGGACGCAGCATCCTCTTCAGCGGCCTGCGCGTCGAGGTGGACGACTATCAGTGGCGCGAATCGGAGATCTATGCGGTGGAGGTCACGAGCGGCGGGATCCGTCAGCTCACCACTCGCAAGGGGCCCGACTCGAATCCGACCGTGTCGCCGGACGGCAAGCGCGTCGCCTATACGGGTAACGATCACAGCCGCGACACCTGGGCCGACAGCAAGCTGTACGTCATGAACATCGACGGCTCGAGCCCGCGGCTCGTGTCGGGCGACTGGGATCGCTCGCCCGGAAACCTGAAATGGGCCCCCGACGGATCCGGCGTGTACTTCACGGCGCAGAACGAGGGGGCCCAGAACCTGTACTTCCAGCCGCTCGGCGCGGCCGCCGGGAAGGTGACGCCGGTGACGAGCGGCGTCCACATGCTGTCGGTCTCGGACATCTCGTCCAGCGGCGTCGCGGTCGGGACCGTCACGTCGTTTCAGAAACCGGGCGACATCGTGTCGTTCGCGCTGAAGGCGCCCGGCGCCATGAAGCAGCTGACCTTCGTCAACGAGGACGTCCTGCAGGGCAAGAAGCTCGGGGCGGTCACCGAGATGTGGTACACCGCGCCGGACGGCCTGAAGGTGCAGGGCTGGTACGTCACGCCGCCGGAGTTCGATCCGTCAACAAAGTATCCGATGCAGCTCCAGATCCATGGCGGGCCGCACAGCATGTACAACGTCGGCTTCAACTTCGGCTGGCAGGAACATGCGGCCAACGGCTACGTGATTCTCTATACGAACCCGCGGGGCAGCACCGGGTACGGCAGCGCCTTCGGCAACGCCATCAAGAACGCGTATCCGGGCAAGGATTACGACGACCTCATGGCCGGGGTGGACGCGCTGCTCGCGAAAGGATTCGTGGATCCGCAGAACATGTTCGTCACCGGCTGCAGCGGCGGCGGCGTGCTGACGGCGTGGATCGTCGGCCAGACGGACCGCTTCGCGGCCGCCTCGGCCAACTGCCCGGTGGTTGACTGGCTGTCGTTTGTCGGCACGACCGACGGCGCGAGCTGGTACTACAACTTCGAGAAGCTGCCATGGGAGGATCCGTCCGAGCACATCCGGCGCTCACCGCTCACCCATGTCGGCAAGGTGAAAACCCCGACCATGCTGATGACCGGCGTGAACGACCTGCGGACGCCGATGCCGCAGACCGAGCAGTTCTACAGCGCGCTGAAGCTGCGCAAGGTGCCGACCGCGATGCTGCGATTCGTGGACGAGTGGCACGGCACGACGAGCAAGCCGTCGAACTTCATGCGGACGCAGCTGTATCTGCGGTACTGGTTCGACAAGCACAAGCGCGGCGCGAGCCGCACAACGACAGACTCTTCGCGAGGGCGGTAGGCCTTCGGCCTGGCACGACGACGCGACGACACGACGTTCCTAGCGGGCGCCCTTCGTATACAAGCAGGCAGACGCCCGGCAATCAGTGTGGCGGCGAATCGGTGGTAGCATCGCGGCGCAGTGAAGCTCGAACTGCCGCATCCGTTCATTCTCCTCCTGGCCGGAGTGGCGATCGCAGCGGCGCTGACGTGGATCCTGCCCTCCGGGGTCTATCAGCGGCGGGCCGACCCGACGACGGGTCGAAACCTCGTCATTCCTGGGACCTACGCGCGGATCGCTCCGGCCCCCGTTGGTCCGCTCGCCGCCATCATGGCGGTGCCGCGGGGCATCGTCGCGGGCGCCGATGTGATCCTGACGGTGCTGTTCGTCGGAGGTGCCTTCGCGTTGCTCGACGCCACTGGTGCACTTGCGCGCCTGGTCGGCTCGCTGGTCGGCCGCACGAACAATCCCCGGCTCATCGTGATCTTCGTTTGCCTGGCCTTCGCGACGCTTGGCGCGCTCGAGAACATGCAGGAGGAGATCATCGCGCTGATCCCGGTTCTACTGGTGCTGAGCCGTGGTCTCGGTTTCGGACCAATCACCGCACTCTCCATGAGCGCCGGCGCGGCCGCCGTGGGCGCGGCGTTCGGGCCGACGAACCCTTTCCAGACGGGGATCGCGCTGCGGTTTTCGGAGATGCCACCGCTCAGCCAGCCGACGCTGCGCTTCGGCTTGCTGGTCGCCGCCGTCGCGGTGTGGATCGCGTGGACGATCACGATGACCGGGCGCGACCGGGTTCGCACCGAGACTGAACCAGTCCCGATCGCTTCCGCCACCGCGCGTGACGGTGTGCTGCTCGCGCTGGTGCTGCTGCCGTTTGTTCCCTATGTCTTCGGCGTCCTGCAGTACGACTGGGGATTCAACGAGCTATCGGCATTGTTCCTGGTTGCAGGATTTGCCGTCGGACTTGTCGCGGGGCACAGCCTCTCAGAGACAGCGACCGGCTTCCTCAAGGGGATGGAGACCGTGCTTGCCGCGGCGCTCTTTGTCGGTGTCGCGCGCGCCATTAGCGTCGTGCTGACCGATGGCCAGGTCCTCGACACGATCCTCCATGCCCTGGCGACACCACTGGGCCAGCTGCCCGGGCTCGCTGCAGCCATGTTGATGGTACCGGCGCATGCTGTGCTCCACGTGCCGGTCCCATCGGTTAGCGGTCAAGCCGTCTTGACAATGCCGGTAATGGCGCCGTTGTGTGACCTGCTCCAGATCTCCCGTGATGCCGGCGTGATCGCCTATCAAACCGGCGCGGGCCTGATGGACCTCATCACACCCACCAACGGCGCACTACTGGCGATGCTGCTCGCCGCCGACGTGCCCTACGTAACCTGGGTCAGGTTCGCGGTACCGGGCGTCCTGCTCGTCTCGATCGTCGGCCTCGTCGGAATCGCCCTCGCGCGCTAAAGCTCCCTCCTCATCGCATGATGTTCTGGCGCTGATCGCCGGGATCCTCATCATCGTCGGGCGCTGAGGTAGTTCAGGCACGGTGCGCGCTCTGTGGGAAAATGCTCGTTCCCATGCGTACCCGTGCTCTCGCCTCGTTTCTGTTCCTGAGCGTCGTCCTCCTACCCGGTGCGGCCGAGGCGCAGGCTCCGGCGGTCCCAAGCCGTCCCACCGCGGCGGGCTTGAAAGTCGATGTGGCGCCGGTCCTGGACGGCGACATCCTCAGCGAGGGGTTATGGCAACGCGTGCCGGCCGCAGGCCGGTTCATCCAGAAGAATCCGTCCGAAGGAGCGCCGGCGAGCGAGCGCACTGAGGTCCGGATCCTCTATACCAGCTCCGCGCTGTATGTAGGCATCATCTGCTTCGACGAGGAACCGTCGGGCATCATCATTTCCGACGCGCGCCGCGATTCGTCGCTCGACAACACCGACAGCGTCCGGTTCATCCTTGATACGTACCACGACGGCCAGAACGGGTTCGTCTTCGGCACCAACCCCGCCGGGCTCGAGTACGACGCGCAGGTGATCAATGAGGGCCAGGGGGGCGGCGGCTTCGCCGGGCAGCAGGGCGGGTCGGGCGGCGGCTTCAATCTGAACTGGGACGGCGCCTGGCGGGTACAGGCGCGCGTGCACGAGCAGGGATGGAGCGCCGAGTTCGAAATCCCGTTCCGCACGTTGCGCTACCCCGACAAGCCGGTGCAGACCTGGGGGCTCAACGTCGAACGGCGGATCCGGCGCCGTAACGAGACGGCCTACTGGGCGCCGCTGCCGCGCCAGTTCGACATCGCGCGGCTCTCACTCGCCGGATCGCTGCAGGCGTTGAACGTGCCGCCGCAGCGGAACCTGAAGATCATCCCGTATGCGCTTGGTGACGTGCGCGAGGAGTCTCATCGTGCGCGCACGCGCCTGCGCGGTGAACCGGGCGTCGATCTGAAGTACAGCGTGACACCCAGCCTGACGCTGGACGCGACCTACAACACCGACTTCGCGCAGGTCGAAGTCGACGAGCAGCAGGTGAATCTCGATCGGTTCAATCTGTTCTTCCCGGAGAAGCGCCCGTTCTTCCTCGAGAACGCAGGGCTGTTTGCGGTCGGATCTCCAGGCGAGGCTGAGGTTTTTTTCACGCGCCGCATCGGCATCTCTCCGGATGGACAGGCGATCCCGATCGTCGGCGGCGTACGGCTGTCCGGACAGGCCGCGCGCGGCTTGAACATCGGGGTTCTCAGCATGCAGACCGAGCATGTCGCCGGGATCGTGCCGGCGCACAACTTCTCGGTGGCGCGGCTGCGACAGGAGCTCCCGAACCGGTCCAGCATCGGGCTGATCGCGGTCAACCGTCAGACGACCGGCACCCCGCGGTTCGGAAGCGATTACAACCGGAGCTTCGCAGCCGACGCGCGGGTCGGCATCGGCCGCACCGGCCTGGTGTCGGGCTTCGCGGCGCTGACGACATCCCCCGGGCTGAGCGGAGACGAGCACGCCTACCAGGTCCTCGCGCGGCGCGACACCCAGGCGTGGGACTTGAGCGCGGGCTTCACGGAAGTAGGACGGAATTTCCGTCCAGAAGTGGGGTTCCTGACGCGCTCCAGGGGCTTCCGCAAGCCGGAGTTCCTTGTTTTTCACCGGTACCGTCCCCGCAGCTTCCTGCGCCTGCAGGAGGTCCGTCCCCACGTGGCTTATCGAGGCTACTGGAAGCCGGACGGCTTCCAGGAAAGCGGACAGCTCCACATCGACAACCACTGGGAATTCAAGAGCGGTCACGAAGTGCACACGGGCATCAACTTGAATCGCGAAGGGGTCGCCGTGCCGTTCGAGATCGCCGGTGTGCGGGTGCCGGCCGGCACCTACGACCATCGCGAGCTGCAACTGGTGGCGTTGATGAACGAGGGGGCGCCGGTCGTGTTCCGCCTCCGCGCGCAGATCGGCGGTTTCTTCGGCGGCCGCCGGGTGGCGCTGACGCCCACGGCCAGACTGCGGTTCAGTGACGCGTTGAACACGGAGCTGACGCTCGCGCGCAACGACGTCGACCTGCCGACGGGTCGCTTCACGACGCACCTGGCACGTGCGCGCGTGTCGTACTCCTTCACGCCGCGCACGTTTCTCCAGGGGCTCCTGCAATACAACGACACGTCGGATCTCTGGTCCGCCAACGTCCGTCTGGGATGGCTGCAGCAGGCCAACACCGGCCTGTTCGTTGTCTACAACGACACGCAGGCGCTCGATGATGACCTCGGGTCCCCTGCAGTCGTCACCGGTCGGAGTCTGACGATCAAGTTCAGCCGGATGATCGACCTGCTGCGTTAGTCCGCTGCTGGCTCATCCGCAAGGAAGGCAGAGTGCCTCGACCTCGCGCGTTCATCAGGGGTTACACTTCCCGCGGCGACGCAACGCGCCTACGTGGAGCACGTCTCCCGGTTCGCCCGTCACGTCGGCCGGTCCCCAGCCAGGTTGGGCCCCGAGGAGATTCGTGCCTACCTGGTGTATCTGACCACCGAGAAACAGCTGGCGCCCAGCACCCGGCCGAAGGCGGCAGCCGTCGACCCGTTCAGAGG
>JACDDJ010000134.1 GCA_013817065.1 Acidobacteriota bacterium | reverse complement strand
ATTGTCTTAAAGAATCGGCACACCGCCCCACGTCACGGTGCGCTACTTCCCAGACGACATCCCCATCGGTGTTTCGAGGTCGGGCAGGCGTACACGTGTCCGTACCTCGCGACGAAGCCATCGACGCCAGACCTGCACGCGTTCCTGCAACGGTACGCCAGACCTGCTGCGCAGCATCCAGCGATGGACGGTGCGCGTGCAGCTGCCGCACCTGTTCGGGGCAAGGACATCGCACTCTACCGGCGGGCCGCGCCGGCGGGCGGCGGCTTACGGCAACGCAGGGAACGCCGTGCTGACGGCGGCATCGACGCCCGAAAGCGAAGTTCGACGAGTATACCGGGCGTCAGGTCCCGCGAACGTCGTTCCCGCCCGAACCGGGTTCGCCAGGCGTCCGCGACGGCGGCAGTAGCTCCAGTGCCGCGGCTGCTGGACAGAAGATCATCCCGAAGCGATTGGACCCCAGGTTCACAACGTCGGCCATGCCCGGCCAAGGACGGGGCAAATCCGCGTCACGCCGCCACCACGCAGAGTGCCGTCGGCCATGACGGCCTCCCTTCCCCGCAACCAAATTCTTGAAGAGGTCGTCGAATTCCGACGGCCTCTTCGTCTGTACGGGTTCCGGAAGTTCACTTCAGGCGGGGTGACTCCCTCTCGAGGTGCGGAGCCATCGGAGGCGACGCAGTCCCTAACGTAGCAACTGGACCAGGATGGCGTGGTACTCCGCCGGTCCCTCGTTGCGCATCCGGCGGACGTCAGTCTTCCCCGCATCCGCGTCGAACATCGCACTGCCAGGATCCACGTTCGTCGCGGCGCTCCACGCTTCACCCTGCGCCTGCCATGCCACCAGGCCGCCGGAGATATGGACGGTGACCGAGTCATAAGCACGCCGATGGAAGTCGGTGACCTGTCCTGGCGGAATACGCACCTCGAACACGCGCACGTGCTGGTTCTCGAACAGCCAGGTGTGGAACCGATCGGCAAGATAGTCGAGCGGCGCGGGTGAAGGCGGATTCTGCGCGGCCTTCCCCGGCGCCGTGGCCGTCTTCAGTTCGACGATGACGTTCTCGAGCGGGCTGGCGAGATTGGTCACCGATCGCTTTGCGGGCTCGCTCCATGCGGGGATGAAGGCCGCCGTGCGGGTCGTGCCGACGTTGCCGTTGGCGCGAATGATCCTGACGTCGTTCGCCGTCAACGGGATCACCACCCGCGCCGGCCGGTCGTGCATTGGTGACGAGGTGTGCGCCGGCATTTTCAGCCGCACGACGCGGACACGAGCGTTCTCGAGTTCCACCTTGGCGGCGCCGGGGGCAACGACGACGAGGTCCTGCCCCCACCCGGCTACACCGCCAGTTAGGGCGAACATGCCGAGCAGGGCGACCATTGGTCTCACAGCTGTGCATTATCTACGCTTTCCTTAGTCGCGGCGCAAGACCAGGAACGGCACCGGGCTCATCACGAAGCTGTTTTCGTTCGCGAAGATGAGAACGACCGGACCAACGGCCGCGCCTGGCGGAACAACAAACGTCATCTCGGTTGCACTTGCCGCAACCGCCTGAACGGGCAGCCCGTTGAGCATGACGAAGTTCAGGCCCCCGGCTCTGAAACCGGACCCTGACACTGTGACTGCGGTTCCCGGTGGACCAGACTCCGGCTGCAATCGACGCACGGTAATCGGGCCGGCTTCAGCGGGGTCGCACGCGTCGCCGACACCATTTTGATTCCGGTCCTCTTGACCACTGTTCGACACGTTTCTGCAGTTGTCCTTGGCGTTGTCGACGTAGTCGCCATCTGCGTCGTCCGGCCGCGACACTTCGAGGTGCCCCGTGACTGTGTTCGTGACCGCGGGATCCGCGGTGCTCGTTGCGATCACGCGCAGTTCGATCCGCCCGAAGTGTTCCGCGTTGGTCGGGAGCGACAGCGAGAAGGACGACGTCGCGGACGTCCGCGGCTCGATCGTAACTGTCCTCGGCGAGAGATCGCGCACTTCACCGGAATTGCTGGAGACATCGAGAGCGAACGTCGCTCGCTCGCTCGCGACGTTCGTGACGGAAAACGTGATCCTCCGGCTGGTTCCCGGCTCGATGACGTTGGACCTGTCGTAGTGGAAGAGTAAGGCGACCGGCTGCGCGCGATAGGTCAGCGCGTGTTGTCGCTGGACCGGTGCGCCCGACGCATCCAGTCCGTTCATCACAACCTGGAAGGGCACTGCGGGCAGGTCAAAGGTGCCGATGTAATCATCAGTGCCCGTGTGTGGAAGTCCCCTCCTGAGAGGCGCAATACCGAGCGAAGTGCCGCGCTCATCGACGACTCGAAAGGTCACCTCCCGCACCGCGTCGGGCACGCGCGCCTGCGCCGTCGCTGGAACGATGGAGAGCGGCATGCCATCGATCTGGAAGTACCCGCCATGCACCCCTTCCTGCAATCGCACGAACTCGAAGTCGCCGAAGGCGATCGGGCTGATTCCGGACGCTGTGACCCGCACATCCGGGCTGCCGGCGCTAACCATGCCGGGAAGCTCGACCTTCCACACCCCAGGCTGAGGGCGCTCGACGGTGTAGACCTTCCGGTCGATCCTGATCTGCCGCTTTACGTCGAGCGATCTCACGTCCGACAGCCTGACGTCACGCTCCCCTTCGCGAACGACTGCTCCGCCGGGCCTGACGAACGTCGGCGCCACGCCGGCGACGGTCTCGACGGAGACGATCAGCCGACTGATGCTTGCATCGACCGGCACGTCGATCGCGCTCGGCCGACCGGTGGTGGCCACGCGCGCTGACACGATGGTTCGTGGCCCATCGGAGTCATCCTGCCAATCGAGGAGGTCGTACGGAGTGCGCAGGTCTTCTCCGCTCGGCAGCATCAATTCGCCGCGTTCGTTCAACCGATGGTACGGCGTGCGATTTCTGAGTTCGATCCCGGCGGAGATCGCCGCACCCTCTTCATCAGGCCAGGCGAACATTAATCGGAGGGTACGGCGCCCGCCCGCTCCAACCTTGAGGAACTCGCCGCCCCCGCGGTTGTAATTCGTCTGCACGTCGAGGAAGACGCGGGCGAACGATGGGGCGCCGCCGTTGTTCACCACCGTCATGCTGCAGGTGACAGTCTCGAAATGCCGGGGGCGGTCCGGCAGGCAGCGGATGGCCTCCAGCACGATGTCAGGACGAGGCCACTGCGCCGGCGACAGGCTGAGCATGCGGGCGAGATCGCCGAGCCGATCGAGCATCACCATGTCGTGGCCCCGGCTGATGTAGGCCTCGTCGAAGCGCGGCGTTTCCGAGCGGTCCGACTTCGCATCGTGCACGTACTCGCCCAGCCGTACTCCGATCGTCACCGTGACGTCGGATCGCGTGACCGCGACGATCCCGCACAACGGGACCGCGGTAGTGTCGGGCCCGCGCGTTCCGGCACACGACCCCGAGGTCCATGTGTAACGCGCGTCCGCGCCAACGACCTGCTGCAGCCAGGAATCGAGGCGCAGCTCCGGCAGCGTTGGATCGAGACTGGATACCACAATTGCCTGAGTGCGGCGGATCCGCGCGTCGACTGGATCCTGCGCGGCGGCGAGGGCCGGATGCAGAGTGAAGACCGCTGTCATCGCCAGAAGCACATGGCGGAGGCCTCTGACGAATCCGTCGCCCGCGTTACAGGCTCGTCGCGGCCTATCCATCAAGCGGCGACAGGACACCGAAAAACCGGCGCACGTTCGGATCATCGACGGAGTCGGTGCAGAACGCATTCCCGTCACCGCCCGAGGAAGGACCCGCTGGCGCACGGGGTTCAGCACTCCTCAGTAGCGCGGGACGGAAGGATCGACGACCAAGGACCACGCGTCGATGCCACCGTGCAGGTTGTAGAGGGTTGTGAAGCCCTGCTGCCTGAAATACTCGGCCGCATGCTGGCTGCGAATCCCGTGGTGACACTGGAAGACGATCGGCGTGTCGCGATCGAGAAGCCTCAGCTGGTCGTGATACTTCCGATCGAGCAGGCGAAATCCCGCGATCGCGGCAATCTCCCGCTCCTGCTCGGTGCGGACGTCGACCCTCTCGATCGTCGGATCGCTCTCGATCAGCGCGGCGGCTTCGGACGCCGATAGCTGGCGAATCTCAGGCATCCTTACCCAGCTTCGCAAAAGCCGCAGCCATGGACGTCGCTTGCGCAGCGGGACGAGCAGCCTGTTGCGGTGCGGGCTGACGCGGCGCCGGCTTCCCTGCCGCCGGGGACGGCTTGGCATCCGTCGTCTGCGTGCCCCGCGCGGCCGGCGTCTCCTGCAACTTCATCGTCAGCGCGATGCGGCGGCGCTTGGGATCCACTTCGACAACTCTGACCTTGACGATGTCGCCTGCCTTGACCACCTCGCGCGGATCCTTGATGAAACGGTCCGCCAGTTGCGACACGTGGACGAGGCCATCCTGGTGACACCGATATCGACGAACGCGCCGAAGTTCGCAACGTTGGTGACCACGCCTTCGAGCAGCATGCCGGGCTGAAGGTCGGACATCTCGTTGACGCCATCCTTGAACGCCGCGGTCTTGAACTCGGGACGCGGGTCGCGTCCGGGCTTTTCGAGTTCCACCAGGATGTCCTTCACTGTCGGGACACCGAACTGTCCATCGGACAGCGACTCGGGCGTCAAGGTGCGCAGGACGGCGGCGTTGCCAATCAGCTTGGGAACGGGAACACCCGTGCGCGCGACTATCCGTTCAACGACTGGATACGACTCCGGGTGAACAGACGAGGCGTCGAGCGGATTGTCGCCGTCGCTGATCCTGAGAAAACCGGCCGCCTGCTGGAACGTCCGTTCACCCAGACGCGGGACGTCGAGGATGCGTCGGCGATTGCGGAACGGTCCGTTGGCATCGCGGAACGACACGATGTTCTTCGCAGTGGTCGGACTCAAACCGGAGATGCGGGCCAGCAGCGGTGCGGAGGCGGTGTTGACGTCGGCGCCGACAGCGTTGACGCAGTCCTCGACCACAGCTTCGAGCTTCTTCGAGAGCTGAACCTGGTTGACGTCGTGCTGATACTGTCCGACGCCGATAGCCTTTGGCTCGATGCGCACTAGTTCTGCCAGTGGATCCTGCAGCCGTCGCGCGATCGAGACGGCACCCCGCCGCGAGACGTCCAGGTTCGGAAACTCCTGCGCGGCAAGTTCGGACGCCGAATACACCGACGCCCCGGCCTCCGACACCACCACCTTCGTAAGCCGCAAGTCGGGGTGACGCGCGATCAGATCGCCCGCGAGCTTGTCGGTCTCGCGCGAGGCGGTGCCGTTCCCGATCGAGATCAGCTGGACGCCATGCCGCGCACAGAGTTGCCCGAGCACCTTCAGCGACCCGTCCCAGTCTTTCCTCGGCTCGTGTGGATACACAGCCGTCGCGTCGAGCAGCTTTCCGGTCCCGTCCACGACTGCGACTTTGACGCCGGTGCGGATACCAGGATCGAGCCCCATCGTGACTCGCTGCCCGGCCGGCGCCGCGAGCAGCAGATCCTGGAGGTTGCGGCCGAACACGCGGATCGCCTCGGCTTCGGCTTGTTCGCGCAGGCGTCCTTCGACATCGACCTCGAGGCTGCCAAGCAGCTTGACCTTCCAGGTCCAACGGACGGTCTCGGCAAGCCAGGGGTCCGCGGGGCGACCGCGGTTCTCGATCCCCGCCCGCGCGGCGATGCGCCGCTCCGGCAGGGTCAGCCCGACGACGTCGACTTCGTCCGGCAGGACGACCACAAGCCGAAGGAATCCCTCGTTGCGGCCGCGCAGCAGTGCGAGCGTACGGTGCGAGGGCACGTTCCTGACCAGCTCGCTGGCGCTGAAATAATCCGAGAACTTAGCGCCCTCTTCTTCCTTGCCAGAGACCACCGTTGACTTCCACTCCCCGCGCTCCCACAGCAGCTGGCGTAATCCGCCGACCAGCTCCGCATCTTCGGCGAACGATTCCATCAGGATCCAACGCGCGCCTTCGAGCGCCGCGGACGTATCGGCAATCCCCTTCTCGGTATCGACAAAGCCGGCCGCCTCGGGCTCGGGCACGAGCGTCGGGTTCTGGAGCAAACGGGTCGCCAGAGGCTCGAGCCCCGCTTCGCGCGCGATCTGTGCCTGCGTCCGTCGCTTCTGCTTGAAGGGCAGATAAAGGTCCTCGAGGCGCGCCTTGGTATCCGCCTGCCCGATCGATGCGGCCAGCTCCGGCGTGAGCTTGCCTTGCTCCTCGATGCTCTTGACGATGGCGGCGCGCCGGTCCTCGAGTGCGCGCAGGTAAGTGAGCCGCTCTTCGAGCGCCCGCAGCTGCGTGTCGTCCAAGCCACCGGTTGCTTCCTTGCGATAGCGGGCGATGAACGGCACGGTGGCCTTGTCATCGAGCAGCCCGACGGCGGCTTCAACCTGCGGCAGGCGCACTTTCAATTCTTCGGCAATACGTTGAGGGATGGAGATCATGAGTCGTACAGGGGAGGCGCGGACGATCGAATATGAATGGAGGAACTGCCGCCTATGATACCAGCCGCTCAGGCGATGCGGCGCCAGCGGAGCGTCGCCAGGCCGCCGATGACGACCAGGTAGCAGATCGTGATCATCGACAGGCGCATGAAGGCCAGGTAGACGGTGCGCCCCAGCAGGTCGAAGATGCTGAAGGCAATGACGACGAGCGCAATCGTCACCAGCGACCTCATCAGGCCCGGGAGCTGATCGCGATAGTTGATCAGCAGCATCGTCGTCAACGTCGCGAGCAGGAACACGTAGTCCCACCCCTGCGGTGAGATGATTGGCATCATCGTGAGCAACAGCGCGGCCTCGAGCGGTTCGGGCGCGGCGACGCGTGATCGCCTGAAGAAGACAGCCGCCGCTACTGCCAGCAGCGCAACCACCAGCGCCGCCGCAAACGCCTGCGCCGTGCGGCCGACGCCGACCAGGCGCGCGAAGACGGCGGCTGCGGACACGTTGTTCACATCCGCAAGATTCGGTGCGGTGGTGTCGGTGACCGTGCGCCACCATTCGCCGAGCAGATGCGCGTTGCCGTCGAAGCCATAGACCGACGCCGGCAGCGCCAGTGCCACCGCCGTCCCCAGTGCGGCGCCGGCAAGTGACTCTAGACGCCGACGCGCGACGAGCCATGGCAGCAGCAGCACGGCGTAAGGCTTCAGCACGATTGATGCTGCGATCAGCAGCCCGGCGGAAAATTCGCGCCCAGCCTGCATCTCTGCTACTGCTAGCACGACGAGTGCCGCCATCATGATGTTCACCTGACCAAGCTCGATCTCGTGCGCGTAGAACTTCGCAAGGAGCACAAAGGTGATGCCGATCAGATACGCGCGGGAATGGAGACGCTCCGGCAGGACCGTCACGCTCGTTCGAAGGAGGAGCACGAGGACCAGGACTGATACGGCGAACCAGCATGCCCGGGCCACGGCGTCGGAGCCGACGCCGAGTGGCAGCATGACGACAGCGAACGCCGGCAGGTACTTGAACTGGTAGTGACCGTCGTCTGGACGGTAGAGAGGCTCCGCGGCGAGCGCACGTTCAGCCGCCCGTCGATAGACCTCGTAGTCCGGCATGCGCTCGGCGATCTTGAAGGCGTAGAGGGCCGCGATCCCGATCAGGATGATTGCGGTCAGGGCCGCGGTCAGGGCGCGGCGCCGGGTCAATAGAGCTCGGGCCTCGGGGCGAGTGACAGGGACGAGAGCTGGGCCGGCCGCATCGGCGCATATGTTACATGACTCGTTAACTGATCGCGCACCTGTTCGTCCTAAGGACATGCACACACGCCACTCCGTCGCAGCCTTGATCACACTACTCGTCACTACGTCGACACTCGCCGCGCAGGACGTGCAATACATCCGCGCCATCGAGCGTGCGCAGCAACAGCGGCCGACTACGCTCAGCCACGTCGGACGCATCGCTGCGGCGACTGAACCAGGCTCTCCCCTGGTCGTCCGCGGACAACTGCTGAATATGGACGGCTCCCCTGCCGCAGGCACCGTGATCTTTGCGTATCAGACCGACCGAGGTGGGGTCTACGACAAACCCGAGAACGGGCCACACTCCTGGCGCCTGCGGGGCTGGGTGAAAGCCGGGCCGGACGGCCGTTTCACTTTCCAGACGATCAGGCCCGGTTCATATCCGAACAGCAACAATCCGCCGCACGTCCACTTCACGGCTTTCCTGCCTACGGGCGAGCGCTACCACGCCGGAGAGCTGCAGTTGTCGCTGACCGCGCCAGCGGCAACTGCGAACCCGGAAGAGGCGGCGATTACGCTGAAGGTGGAGGTGCGCCAGAAATTCTGATTCGCCTGGCGTCCTCACCGCTGTCTTCGATCCACACTTCGATCGCATCGTCCGGTCGCTCGCGCCACCGCTCGGCCCACTCGATCGCGACGATGCCATCACCGAGGACGAGGTCGTCGAGACCGAGGTCGTCGACTTCGCGCTCCTCGAGACGATAGAGATCGACGTGGTAGAGAGTCACGCGACCGGGATACTCCTGGACGAGGGTGAAGGTCGGACTGGTGACCTCGTCGCCAGGCGCGCCGAGGCCACGCGCGAGTCCGCGAACGAACGCGGTCTTGCCGGCGCCGAGGTCGCCGTACAACAGGAGCACGACACCGGCCTGCAGCGACTCGCCGAGGCGCTCGCCGGCTGCGGAGGTTTCCTCTTCACTGGCAGTGCGGATCTCGGTCACGATTCGCGCGGACGGGTCTTCTTCTGCGTCGTGAGCTCGAGCAATGCGTCGCTGATGCTCGAGACGAGGTCAGTGGCGACGAGTGAAACTTCCCCTTCGTCGGCGGCGGCGTGGTCACCGGCAAGACCGTGCAGGTAGACCGCGATCTGGCACGCTGTCTCCGGATCGAGCAATTGAGCGAACCACGCCGCGATCATCCCGGTGAGGACGTCGCCGGTGCCGCCCGTCGCCATTCCCGCATTGCCGGTGAGATTGATGAAGGCGCGGTTCTCTGGACCCGCGATGATGGTGCGGTGTCCCTTGAGCACGACGTGGACCTTGTGGGTGGCGGCGAAATCACGCGCGATATTCAGCCGGTCGCTCTGCACCGCGTCGACCGTCTGGCCGACGAGCCGGGCCATTTCACCTGGATGCGGCGTAATCATCACCTCGACCCCGTCGCGCGCGACGAGCCGATCGGGATCACCGGAGAAGGCATTCAGCGCGTCCGCATCGAGGATGAGCGGCACCCCGGCACGCTCGACCAGACCCTGAACGAAGGCCGCCGTCGAAGGATCCGTGCCGAGCCCCGGTCCAACCGCGATGACGTCCGCTTCGAAATCGAGGACGCGATCAAGTGCCGAGAAGTCGACCGTCCCTTCCGGCGTTTCCTCGAGCCCCAGCGTCATGTACTCAGCCGCCATCGACGCGAGGATCGGGGC
>JACDDJ010000133.1 GCA_013817065.1 Acidobacteriota bacterium | reverse complement strand
GTACCCGATGCCTACGAATTCGGCGAGCCTATCGCAGGCACGTATCCTCCATGGTTTGATCCCTCCTATTGGTACGACGGCGTCGCTCCGCGATTGAGCGTCGGCCGTCAGGTGTCGGTCTTCGCGTCGTTTGCGCTGTACTCTTGTGCGCTGCTGCTCACGGCGCCGGGTGTCCTCCTTGCTGGACTCCTCGCGCTACAGAGGGAGGGGCGCGCAGTGGCTCGCGCGCGAATGAGCCGCGACTGGCCGATCTTGCTGCCCTGCGTGGCGGGCCTTTGCATGTACAGTCTTGTCTACGTGGATCGGCGCTATGTGGCTGGTTTTCTGGCGGTACTTGCGTTGACCATCCTCGACAGTGTCCGGCTCCCCCGCAAGCGGGCGCCGATCGGTTACTGGTGCGTCGCAGTTTCCGCGACGCTGACCCTTGCCGCCCTGACCGGCCGCGCCACATGGTTCGATTTGCGGACGGCCGCGACCGACCTGTATCACCGGAGCGAAGCGCACCCGAACCTCCAGTGGGCCCTCGTGGAGCACTTCAGGACGCAAGGAGTCGCTCCAGAAACGAAGGTGGCGTATGTGGGCCTTGCCATCAACGCCCATTGGGTCCGCCTGATCGGCGCCCGAATCGTGGCCGAGGTGCCATTCAAATACGATCGGAACTCAAACCTGTCGCATTCCCTCCGAGACGACCTAACCGAGATCGAACAATTCTGGCGAAGCGGCCCCGATGTGCGGGCTAAGGTGGTGCGCGCGTTCCGGGACAGCGGCGCTGAAGTCATCGTCGCGGACCATGTGCCCCAATGGGCCTCTCCGGAGTCCGCCGGCTGGCGGCGCGTCGGTTCCACTTCCACATACGTCTACGCCTCCCCCACACGCCCCTCCCCCTGACCCGAGCTGATCCAGCCCGGTGGTTCCGATTGGGGCCGTCGCCACGATCCAGCTGGGCGCCAAGTCGCCGGTGCGCGTCGATCGGATCGAAGTCTGCTCCTCGGCGCGCGGGTCGGATCAGTAGGGCGTGGTCCAGAGAAAGAAGCGCCAGGCAAACCAGGCTTGGCCGACCGCAAAGATGGCGGCAAGCGCCACGAAGGGCGCGCCCCGCAGCCGCCCGCCGAGCACCAGGAATGCGGGGAACAGCAATGCCGTCATTCGTCCGGCAGCCGGCAGGTCGATCACCAGGGCGGGCGCCAAGTACGCGAGCATCAGGACGGCATAGAGCCATTGCCGCTGCGCCGCCAGCCAGGCGGCGATCGTGATCATCGCGATTACGATGGGCAGCGTGAGCCAGTCGATCGGATCTCGAGCCAGGTAGGTCGCAAATCCCTCCTGCTGAACCCGTTCCCAGCGCCGCACGACGAACCACGACGGCCGCACGACGGCTCCCCATGCGCGTTGCGCCAGCGCCCATTCGAGTGCGTGTCCCGTGAGGCGATGGACGTATGCCGAGTACATCGCGGTACCCGCAACCGGCGCAGCAGCGATGAAGATCCATCCGGCGCGATGCTTCCAAGGGTGCGAGGTGCCGAGCAGGCGATCGGTGAGCAGCGCGGCCGCCATCGTCCAGCCGTTCGGGCGGGTGAGACCGAGCACCAGTCCCCACAGCAGCCCGCTGGCAGTGTGGCCCTCTCGCCAGGCGAGTGTCACCGAGACCAGCGCGAGCAGCGCCAGCGATTCGGAATACGGCACGCTGAAGAACAACGCGAACGGGTACGTTGCAAACAAAACGCACGCCCGGAGCCCGGCAGACGCGTCCGCGCCATCCAGGCCGGCGAGCCGAAATAGCCGCCACATCGCCACCGTAAAGCACGCGATCGACGCGAGCACGCCGCCCCACATCACGCGAACCGAACCGCTGCCAAACAGGTCCGGATCCCGCAGAAGTTTGGCGGGGACGGTGACGATGTCGCCGCCCGCACGCATGAGCAGAGGGTAGGCCGGGAAGAAAGCGATGTTCTGTTGTTCGCCCCGCTGCGCGGGGTCCCAGCGATATCCCTGCCGCGCGATGCTGTGATACCACAAGCTATCCCAGCGCACCGGCAGGTTCTCTACGGGGTGCGGCGAGAACCTCGGGGAATAGGAGAACACGTCTGGAAAGGCCATCGACGCGATCAACCCGAGGGCGAGCACACCGAGACGTGTCGTGACAACGACAGCCAGCAGACGCTTGAGCGCCGGCGAGCACAACCGCTCCCGGACGCCGCACCAGAGCACGGTGAAAACCGTCGGGGTCGGCCAGATCGCGTGACGCACAACCAGCAGCCCCACGCCGGCCCAGAACACGAACGACAGCGATAGAGGGGGACGAGACGCGGGAAGCAGAAACCCGCCCGCTGTGTCGCCCGCGACGAGGCAGACGATCGCGGCGAGGTCCAGTCGCGAGCGCACCTTGCCCTGGCGTCCGTCGTGTTTCATCAACCACATGCCAGGACCTCCGTGTGCCGGTTCAGATCGCGAATGGGCTGTCCTTGGGGAAGAAGGAAACAGGTAGTACGGTAGTGCAGCACAAGCGGTGTTGGTGTCGTCAGGGGGTCAATATCACTGTGCCGACGGCCGTCGGGCCAACCGGACAACTCGCGGTTACGTTCGCCACGCGATGCATGTTTTGACCGCCTCGTGCGTCAATCAATGGCCCTGATGCCTCGCTTCGGGACGCAAACCAACAAAAGGAACACGAGCGCGCCCAGGATACCTGCTACCCGGGCCAGAACGTCGAGCCAATCTAATCCATACCGGAGTGTCAGATGCACTCGACCGGCGGGTACGGGCACCCGCATGTATCCATCATCGCTCTCACGAATAGTGGTAGAACGCCCATTCACCGTCGCTTCCCATCTGGGGAACCAATTCCGCCGGATGATGGCGTCCCCGCCCATGCTGGTTCCATCGGCCATGATGGTGTGATTGCTGACTGTGATGAAATCTGATGCGCCGCCGGCGAACGACACCACACGCGTCGGATCCTTGACAATATACAGCCCGTAGTCTCCAGCAAATATCCGCTGCAGGTTGGCTGAGCGCTCTGCAAACGGCTGCCCGGGGGGAGTAATGATCACCGCACCGATGGCGTGGGCGTCGAGGTAATCGCGTTCGAACAGCTGGTCGAGTCGGCGCGAGTCGTATTGGGTCGCCACGCAGGATCGTAAGGACCACGGTGGCGCTGCTGCCAATACCACATCCAGTAGTCGTAGAAATACAAACGCTCTGGAACGCGGTCGGTCGCCAGAACCCGGACGTACTGGAAATGCGCCACTTCGTCGTGGCCCGTAAAGGGAGGAAAGACAAAAACCGTGAGAAGTTGTTTTGCAATGTAGACAGCGATCAGCACCTTCATGAAGCGGCTTGTCGCGGCGTTCACGTGTCGGCGCGAGCCGCTGCCGGCCGCGCACGCTTGATTTCGTGATACTCCTGCTCTGCGTTGACGCGATTCAGATCGTGGCGTTGGCCGAGAGGACGTTTTTGGCAGCCAACAGCCCCGTGGCGATGGAATGGTCCGTGTTGTAACAGACCGTCCCGTGTCTGGCAATGATGTGCAGATACTTCAAGCGCCGATGAATTGCCTGCCGACTTGCAGCGGCTCTTCATACCCAAGCCCATACGAGGGGTAAGCGCGTCGCGCACGGACGGCAAATCCCGCCAGCACTTCGACACCGGAGATGAATTTCAGGTCATCGGTCATGTGCGTGATGGTTCGTTCGACCAGCTCGTCGTCCGCTATTTGCCAGATCACATCGCCGAGGGAGCAGAAAGTAGTCGGCGACAATCGACGTGTACTCGTCACGTGGAACATGGCCGGGCTCCGGTTCTTGGGGCTCGTGAAGACGTCCGAACATGATGTTGCGATCGTGAACGTAAGGCCACGTTTCAGCAATAACCTGTTTCTCTCTGAGCATCAGGTTGACGGTCAGGATGTCCTCAATGGTAAGTGTCGCCGCCACTACCCGGGCCGTCCCGACGTGACTGGCACACGACGGAGGCCACACTGCACGGGTCGGCATGATCTATCCACCTCGCGCGGAACCGCGCCGGCTCCGCAGTGCCGCGTGCACTTCGCGGATGCCGCTCTTTCCGAAATAGATCACGGTAGACGCGACCAGTCTGGCTAGGTCTGTCGCCGTCGTGAGCGAAGTCTGGGTCTTCAACGCTTCCGTGACTTGCGCCAAGGCTGCACGCTGATGACCAGCTCTCAAAAGCTCCCGGGCCGAGCCGAGCGCAGCGAGCGCCAGGTGCTGTCTCGCGTCATAGGACAACGTCGCCGCGAGGTCTGGCGGCAAGTAGCTGTGGGCAACAGCGATCGAGGCTCGACCGTCTGCTATATTCGCGCCCGTCATCATCAGCTTCGAGCTATCCGATGCTGAATGCACACGATAGAGTGCGAGCGGCTCCGGATCGTACCAGACAGGGCAATTTAGGTACACACGCTTCCACATGTCCCAATCAGCCGAATGAGCCAGTTGGGGATGAAAGCCACCGATCTTTTCGTACACCGCTCGCTTAACCGAGATCGCTGGGAACATGATGGGGTTAGTGCGAGTGAGGGCTGGCAGGTAATCTGCGAGTATCCCGGGTGTTCGTCGTTCGACTTCCGAGAACCGCTGCCAATGGTCATCTTCGTCCATATAGATGTATCGGCAGAAGGCTGCGCCGATGCTCGGCGCCTCCTCCGCAGCGCGGCGTGTCCGTGAGTAATATCCTGGCCTAACCATATCGTCACCGTGCAGGATATGAACCCAATGCCCGGACGCTCGCGAAATGCAGCTCGTAAAGTTCGTTTGCGCCCCGACGTTCTGCGGTTGGCGGAAAAATTTGACCCGGCCCTGGCCGAGTGCGGCGACCACTTCCTCCGGATTGTCTTTCGTGGACCGATCGTCAATCACCTCAATCTGCATGTCCTCTGGGCCGGGATCCTGCTCAAGGACACTGGCCAGGGTTCGTTTCAGTAGCTCAGCGCAGTTGTACGTCGGGATCATCACCGACCAAAACGGCCGTGGGGTTCCTTCGCTCACCGGGTCGATCCGAGGATAGATTGATGGTGGTTGCATATGGCTGCTCACTCGAAACAGCGCGATCCGATGGTGCCCAGATACACTTTGCAGCACGCGTCGCGCTGGGCCCAATCACGGCGCGAAGGCGTCTCACATCGCGTACCGGAACAATGAGGCAAGCATCTTCGTCAGGGACGATTATCGCAGACCATCCTGCCGCCCACCCCGATGGTCAGCTCATCCGCGATTGAAATGCACTGGTGGCATGCGAAGTTGTGCGAATGCCCGTCTGGATGGCGCGGTTCCAAAAGAATTCGGTCCTCTGCGCGGGATCAGGCCTCATGGCCCACGTTCCGCGGCTGAAGAGTTGTGCGTCTGGACTAAGTCGAAACTCGGATTGTACAGAACTCTGTCACATGCTACTCCGAAACGCGCTCGCACACCGTGCTGTGAAGCACGTTGGATCACATCGTTGTTGCGGGATCTCGTCGCGGCCGAGGGCGTTGTTGGGTTTTCGGTGTCAGCACAGAGCGCAGCCGCTTCTATTTCGAAGCGTGCTCCTTCGATCACTCGGGACATTTCTCCGTGTCTTCGAATCAGGCACTTAGCGGAACCCCATCTCGTGCGCGAGCTCCTCGCCAGCGACGGCCTCTACCACGGCAGGCTCAGCCTGGTGGCCGTCGAGGAGGGTTATCGGCAGAGTGCGCACGGGCGGGGAAGCGCTGCTCCGGCGCCGCAGTAGTACCACGAGGGTGGGTAGGAGGAGGGCTCGAGGACACCCGATCACGGCGAAGGTGGGATCACGCGAGTCTAGCGCGCTTCCTGGGGCGGTTACGTTCTCGCAGCGCCCTCGACGCCGTGAACGGTGGCGGCCGTCGCCCACAGGGCCCATTCCACGCGCTCGTTAGCCAGGTAAGCCAACTCGGACGGCGGCGCCGGCCGCTACGACTGGCTGTCGATGGGTAACTACGAACAGACCTTGCGGGTGGATGGTTTCCGTCAACAGGAGCTGAACATCCTCAACCCCGATCCCGGCATGCGCACCATGTCGATGCCCTCCCCGAGGAGCTTTCAACGACCGCCCGGTCGGCGAGACGCGGAACACCGAGCGCGGCGACGCGATGATGAACTTCAGCACCAACGCGTCCTACTCGATTCCCTTCGGAAAGAGACCGGCGGCGGCGGCCCAGTCATGCCGTGCGGTGTCTGTGTGGTGTGCTCGAGCTCTCCCCGAGTGGCTACTATGCCTGGCGTCGTCGCGCACCAAGCGCGCGTGCCACGCGGGATGCCCAGTTGTGCGCGCAAATCCGAGTCTTCCATGACCGGTCCGATCGGACCTACGGGGCGCCGCGGATTCACCGCGATCTCCGGGACGCGGCCGAACGTGTGGGCCGCAAACGCGTGGCGCGGTTGCTCAAAGCGGAAGGCTTGCAGGGCGTCAGTCGCCGCAAGTGGCCGCACACGACTCGCCGCGATCCTCGGGCGCGTCCGGCGCCGGATCTCGTGAACCGGGCGTTACGGCGACGGCGCCCAACCACCTCTGGGTCGCCGATATCACCTCCATCCCCACGCACACCGGGATGCTCTATCTGGCCGTGGTGCTTGATGTCTGGAGTCGCCGGATCGTCGGGTGGGCGATGGCGACGCACCTGCGCACGAGTTTGGTGCTGGCGGCGTTAGACATGGCGATGGGGCATCGGTGCCGCGAGGCGGGCATCCGGCTGTCGATGGGCTCGGTGGGTGACTGTTACGACAACGCGATGTGCGAGAGTTTTTTTGCCACGCTGGAATGCGAGCTGCTCGCGCGGCGGGTGCTGCGCACACCGGCCGAGGCGCAGGTCGAGGTCTTTCGCTTCATCGAAGGGTGGTACAACACGCAGCGTCGCCACTCCGCCCTCGACTACGTCTCGCCGATCGCCTTTGAGGCTGCGCATGCGAAGATCGCGGCCATGGAAGCTGCCGCAGGCGTGGACGCACAACCCGCGCCCACCCCTGCTTGGAAAACCCCGGCGGGTGTACCACAGCTCCCACAGGCCACCAACGGGAGCATCAACGACGGCGAAAACGCAAACTCGTAACCGTCCACCGAACCGGGGCAGGCTCAAACGCCCAATTGGAAGTTCTTTTGGATTTTGGGAGGTGAAAGTTGGGAGTTGTCTTCGTCACCACCCCGTCTTCCGCCCCGCATTCTGTTTGTCGAGCCACTCCTTGAGCGGCTGGAAGTACTCCGCCATCGCGCTGGCGTCCATCTGGCGTTGGCCGGTGAGGGCCTCCAGCGCGTCGGGCCACGGCTTCGAGGCGCCCATCTTCATCATCGCGTCGATCCGTTGCCCGGCTTCCTTGTTGCCGTAGATCGAGCAGCGGTGCAGCGGCGTCGTGCAGCCGGCGGACTTCGCGAGCGCGCGGTGGAACTGGTACTGGAGAATCTGCGCGAGGAAGTAACGCGTGTACGGTGTGTTTGCCGGGACGTGGTATTTTGCGCCGGCGTCGAAGAACTCTTCACCTCTCGGTGACGAGGGCGCGACACCCTGGTACTTTAATTTGAGATCCCACCACGCCTTGTTGTAGTTCTCGGGCGTGATCGCGCCTGAGAAGACCTGCCAGCGCCACTGATCAACGAGGAGTCCAAACGGCAGGAAGGCAAGCTTCTCGAGCGCACCGCGGAGCAAGAGGCCCGTATCGGCGGATGCATCGGGAGCCTTGTCGAGCAGGCCGATCTTGACCAGGTATTCGGGCGTGACCGACAGCGCGAGCACATCGCCGAGCGCTTCGTGGAAGCCGTCGTTGGCGCTGTCGCGGAAGATCATCGGCAGCTGCTTGTAGGCGCGCTGATAGTAGTTGTGCCCGAGTTCGTGGTGGATCGTCGAGAAGTCCTCGGCGTTGACGTCGATGCACATCTTGATGCGCAGGTCGTCGACGCTGTCCACGTTCCAGGCACTGGCGTGGCACACCACTTCCCGGTCACGGGGCTTCACGAACATTGACCGTTCCCAGAACGTCTTCGGCAGCGGTGCGAAGCCAAGGGATGAGAAGAACGCCTCCCCCATCTTGACCATGCCGATTGGATCGACCTTCTTCGCCTTCAGACTGTCCGTAAGCGAGAACCCCTGCGTGCCGCCGGCGGGCGCGACGATGTCGTAGATGTTGGACCAGTCCTGCTGCCAGAGATTGCCGAGAAGGTGCGCCGGGATGGGGCCGTTCTCCGGCACGGCCTCGCCGTACTTGTCGCGCAGCTTCGCGCGCGTGTAGGTGTGCAGCGACAAGTAGAGCGGACGGAGCTGGTCCCAGAGCCGATCGAGTTCCTTGCCGAACTCGTCGGCCGGCATGTCGTATTTGCCGCGCCACATCGCGCCGGTGTCTTTGAAGCCGAGCACGCGGGCACCCTTGTTCGAGAGTTCCACGAACCGCGCGTAGTCCTTTTTCATAGGCACCGAGATGGTGTGCCAGCCGGCCCACGCGTCCTGAAGCTGCTTCGGGTCGCGACTCGTCGAAAGGATCTCGCTGATCTTCTCGATGTCGAGACAGTCCTTTTCGGCCTGTCCCGAGCGAGCGCTCTGTGCAGGCGAGTCGAGGGGGCAATATTTGCCGCTGCCGTAAACGCCCTCCATCGACGCGACGAGCCGCGTCAGCTCCTCCGCTTCCTTCGGATCCGCTGGCGCTGACATCGTCAACGAGCTCTTGAGGAGGTAGAGCTGACGTCGTTCGACCGGCGAGACCTGCACCTTGTCGAACTGAACGGCCTCCTTGGCCAATCGTGTGGACGCGCCGACGAGCGCTTCGTTGGCCTGGGCCGCCATCACTTCGGTGTCTGGTGTGATGTAGGTGGACTGCGTCCAGCCGGCGCGGCTGGCCGCGTTCACCAGCTTCAGGAGCTCGGCATTCGCTTCGGCGAGGAACGCCTGCGCACCCGCAGGCGTGGCGGGATGCCGCGACGGCCGCGGAGCCAGGGTTTGCGCGGAGACGACCGCGAGCCCGGAGGCCACGGCGATGGCGAGGAGAGCAGCAGAGGTGATGCGCTTCATGAATCCATCTTAGCGCCGGCTGCCAGCTCAGGCGATCGGCCGAAACCCGTTGACGGTGGCGCTTGTTTAGGTAACATTGCTACTCAAATGGCTCGGCGTCCCGCCTCCTCTCCTCCGCCGCTCGGTGAGTTCGAGCTCGTCGTGATGCTTGCGCTCCTTCAGTTGAAAGACGGCGCTTACCCTGTCGCAATCCGGGATGCGATCCACGAGCGCACTGGCCGCGAGGTGTCGCGGCCCGCGGTCTTCATCACGCTCGAGCGGCTTGAAGACAAGGACCTGGTGTCGTCGCGTTATGGCGATCCCACACCCGTGCGAGGCGGCCGCGCGAAGCGCGAGCCAGGCCTTTCGCCTGCCCGTCAGCGAGACACGCCGCTGCAC
>JACDDJ010000132.1 GCA_013817065.1 Acidobacteriota bacterium | reverse complement strand
CATGCTGAACGTGAGATGGCCTTTCCTCGGTCTTCACCACTCCATCGTCCATCCGCATCTCGCGGTTCACATCTGACCTGACCTCTTCCACCGGGTTGTCGAAATCGTCGTAGCGAACAGTCACGCGCTCTTCGGACAATGTCCCCATCCGCCGAACCGTCTCAATCCGGTGGCCCTTCTCGTCGTATGCATATGTCGCGAGAGAAAACGTGTGGTCCTCGAAAACCGTCTTGAGAAGCTCCCTCAGTGATGCTCGCTCGTCGGGAGGCACAGTGGCGTCAAACGCCGGGCCGAGCAGTCTGCCAGGGCCAGCGAACTCCATTCGTTCGCTCAGCACACGTCCTTCATCGTCCCTGGAAAACACGACACGGCTGACAAGAGCATTGTTCGCATCGTGAAACGTTACCTCCGACGGACGCTCGTGATCGTCGTAGGTCGTGGTGCTGGTCGTCGCGCCAGGCGCCGAGTACGCGACGTCGGTTCCCTCCACGCCATACATCGTTCCACACGAACTCGTTGAACACGTTGCGCCGCTGGTCTCTGGAACTGGAAGGAAGACCACCTTCGTCTTGCGCCCGTTGTCATCGTACTGAGAGCGTTCGGTTTCGTGCTTCGTGCCGTCTACATCAACCGTCACGGCTGAAGCGGATCGACCGCCGACGTCATACGCGTGGACGACGCGCCTTGTCAGAATGTCGTTTGACCACCACTGATCCTCGGTCAGCCGACCGGCCTCGTCGTAGACGCGGACTTCGCGGGGGACTGATCCGTCCGGGTTGTGATGTTCGATTTCGCTCAGCTGGGCGTCTGCGCGGAAAGGCGGGACAGCCCAACTCCGCACGACGGAGCCAGATCGCAGCCGCGAGACCGGGCCGTCGATTCTCGCCCGTCGGACGTCCGCGAGGCGTGTCACGCGATACGGACGGCGTGTGGGTCGGTGCGTTCGTGGTGGTGCTCATTCTTGCGGTGGTCGGGTTTGCGGTCGCGAAGCTCCGGCAGCCATGACCCGCTGAACGGCCACCTCCTGCTCCAGCAGGTCTTCGACATATAGCATGCGGATCACCGTCATGGCCACAGCCGTCAGAGGCGTCGCCACCGCCACGCCAATTCCGCCGACGAGTACGCCCAGCACTCTGGGACATGATGGTCAGCGCCGGCGGCATCGACACGGTGCGGCGCTGGATGAGTGGTGTGACCGCGTAGCTCTCGACGATTTGAATCGCGAGGTACAGCGCGGCCACGTATACGGCTCGCGTGGGGTCGTCCGCGAGAGTGAGAAGGGCGGGCGGGAGAACGGAGAGCACCGGGCCAAAATTCGGAATGAAAGTGAGCGCCGCTGCAAGGAGCCCGAAGGTCAATGCCAGCGGCACGTCGAGCCACCACAGCCCCACGGTCGTCAGCGCGCCGACCAGCACCATCGAGAGGATTTTCCCGAGCAGCCACCATCGGAGGACGCTGGTGACCTCGAACAGCACCTCGTCGGCGCGATGCCTTCCCGCTACAGGGACGAGCCGCCGGAGACCTCGCTGATAGAGCGACGGTTGCGCGGCGACGTAGAGCCCGACGAAGAGGATGATGAGAACGGCGGCAAGCGCACTGATGGTCATCAGCAGGACACCCGTCGCCTGATTGACGAGGGCCTCTCCATCGGCCATTTGATCAGGTTCGACGCGGCCGAGCAGCCATCGGCCCCATTCCCGCTGTTCGAACCAGCCGCGCAACTCTCGGAGCGCGGCGGGCAGCTCCGTGGCCAATTGATCTGCCTGCTCGGACACGGATGGCCACAGCGCCCACGCCGTCCCCGCCGTGCCTGCGAGCAATACCAACACCGTCAGGCCGAGCGCCAGCCCGCGGCGCATGCCCGACATCCGTACGAGCACGTCCGCGAGCGAGCTGAGGAGAACGGCAAACAACAGCCCGGCAAACACCAGCAGTAGAACCTCCGCGGCAACGACGAGCACCGCGACGACGGTGACGATCGCCAACGCGGTCGCGACGACGACCGAGGTGCGCCTGCCGAGCAGCCGCAGATCCCCGGGTGTGTGAGGTCCTGTCATGGATGGTAACCCTCGCGTTGGAGCAGTACGTCGACGAGCAGCGGGAAATGATCGGAACCGATGTCGCCTGGACGTTCCAACGCGCAGAGGGCGAAGTCGTCGGAGACGAAGACGTGATCCAGGGGCCAGCGGAAACCTGCCGGTAGATTCGCATTGAAGGTGGCAAAGAGGCCGCGCCCGACCCGCGGGTCGCGCAGTGCAGCGGTCTGCTGAAGCTGCCGGGACGTCCGCGACCATGCCACGTCATTCAGGTCACCGGCGAGAATGGCGGGCCGACGCAGCGCCCGAATCTCTCGGGCAATGCGCGCGAGTTCGGTGTCACGATCGCCGGTATCGTCGCCGGGCCGAGGAGGCCGTGGATGCACGCCATAGAATTGCACGTGATCGCCGGACGGCAGTCGAATCCGTGCGGTGATAGACGGGATATCCTCCGCCGCCAGGAATCGCACCTGTGGCTGGACTAGCGGGAAGCGCGAGTAGAGCAGCATCCCCCACGTGTCTTCTTGCGGTTGCAGGACCGTGTACGGGCGTTCACGCGCGAGGGGCTCGAGCTGGGCAACGAGTGCGAACGCGAGACCGGCGACGAGCATGGTGCGCCAGCGTCCGCGACTTACCAGCACGACACAGGCGGCGAGCACGACCGCCAATGTGACGGCGATCTGCAGCCTGGGAAAGTCCAATACGCGTATCCACCACTCGTTCGACGGTACGAAGGACACCGTCGTTGCGCCGATGAGAAGTCCGGCAGTCGTCGCAACGGCTCGCGCCAGCATGCTCATGCGGACGTCTCAGATTGCAGCTCGACGCGACGGAGGTCAGGTTCCGGCAAAGGCAGTCCCGCATCGCTGAACGCTTCGACCACGCGACGACGCACCACGGACGTCGTCGCGAGCAGGTCGGCGCGCCTGGAATCGGTCCAGAATCGAAGCTCGAGGACCATATCGGCGGTCCCAAGCGCGCGTACGCGCACGGAAGGCTCGGGTGCCGCAAGCACCCCGGCCACGCCATCGGCGGCGGAGAGCAGCGCGCGTTCCGCGCGCGCGAGGTCCGTCCCATAGGCCACCGGCACTTCCACGGAGGTCCGCCGGACCGGCGCTGCGGTGTTGTTCGTCACGCGCGATGTGAACAGCTCCGCGTTGGGGACAAGCACCAGCCGGCCGTCGTAGGTCTTGATCTCAGTCGCGCGCAGTCGAATGCGTTGGACCGAGCCTTCGGTTTCACCGACGACGATCTCGTCACCGATTTGATGGCCGCAGACCCAGAATCAGAATCCCGCTCACGAAGTTCGAAATGATGTCCTTGAGTGCAAAGCCCAGCGCCAGGCTCGTCAGCCCCAGGCCGGTCACGACCGACTCGGGCTCGAAACCGAGCGCGTCGGCGGCCACGAGAATGCCGATCGCCCACACCAGGTAGTACACGACCTGTTTCAACAGATTCTCGACGGTCAGGTCTGAAATGACGCGCCGGAACAGCACCCGCAGGAGTGCCCGGATGCCAGCGGCGACGGCCCAGAACACACCCAACACGGTTACGGCGGCCAGCACACGGGGAATGATGCGAGTGGCGGACTCGGCGAGCCGCGTGACCGCCGTCATCACGGATCCTCGCACTTCGATCCCGAACCGACGCCAGGGCGATAGTCGGGATGCCCGCGCCTGATCCAGGGCCACGCCGAGCGCGGAGGCCCAGTCCGCCGCCAACGCATCCACCGTGAGCAGGTGATCCTCGGCATCGGCTTGGGTTACCGTCACGATCGGTGCGTCGCCCAACTGCACGACGCGGGTGTCTTCCGTGGGCCCCCGGATCACGGCGGGACGAGCCGTCTCGTCGACACGATCCGCGAGACGTTCGAGTCGGCGTTCGATCCGGGCTGCACGGGCGGTGGCGGACTCGTTTCCCGAGGCGGTAACCTGAATGACGGGCACACCGTTCAGACGGACCGATGCTTCGCCGCCGGATTGGCCGTGCGCGACTGACGCGCTGGCGACCAGCAGGATGCCGATGGCCCAACCCGTCGTCCTGTCACGTAGCATCGTTTCGCCTCACCAAGCTGCTCTTGTTACGCGGTCGGCCGCGCCCGGTGGCCCACGTCGAGGTGAGCGCGAGGTCTGTGCACCCGCTCGTTGCTGCTGAGCACCACATATGAATTGAAGCCTGCCCGGCTCAAGACTCAGGCTGCTTCCAGTCGCCGCTTCAAGCGGCGCGTCAGTCCATGCTAGCCGACTATCGGAGGATGTTCGCGAATCCGGGATCCGTCGAACGACGAGCCCGTTCAGTGGGCCGACAGCACGCAGGTCACGGTACGCCGTTGAGGGCGGAGGGCTGCAGGCAGTCGTATCCTCGGCCTGGGTCTTCAGCGCTCCGCCCTTGACGCTCCGTTTCGATGGGAGCTACTCGAAGCGCGTGCCGGTAGCCGTGGAGCAGCCGGTTCTGTACAGCTCGCCGTTGAGGCGATAGAAGCGGTTGCTGCCGACCGATTCGATGTGATCGGAGTCAATCGCTTGAACCGTGTGGTGGACCTTCATCCACCCCGCCTCGAAGCCCGGGCCCGGGCCGGGCGCTGTCGCGAAGTTGATCATGGAGACGAAACGCTGATCGTAGGTGTGCCCTCCCTCGTGCGTCCACGTGCCGTGGCCGTCACTCCGCTGGCCGGGTGCAAAGCCCCCGCCGCCAACACTCTCGTGGAGTGTGCCGCCTGCCGCGAAGGTGACGAGCGAATTGACCGGCGGTGCCAAAGCGACGCCCGTGGCACAGTCGCGGATTGTGACCTGCACGAACCAGACACCCTTCACCGTTCGGGCCTGGCCGCCGTTCTGCTCAGCGCTTGCGACATTGGTCGCCGACAAAACCAACGCGAGGCTCATACTCAGCATTACCGCCCGAAGACCCACGCAACGTGCTGTCGAAACTGTCCACGTCATGGCACACTCTCCTTTAATCACGGGTTGACCGCACTACAAACGTTGAAATCGTGCCTGGTCGCGCCGCACTTGACCATGGAGCCGGGCTGGAGAGGGTCTGTCGATGATCTGTTTCTCTAACCCGCGGCAGCTACTGGAGTTGTGACATCGTAGAGCCACCAACAGATGGCGCTCCCTGGATACCACGGGACGTTTCGCTTTCGAGATTTCGTGCTTGACGTCGCGGCGTACGAGTTGCGCCGCAACGGACGTCGGGTCCGACTCGAGCGGCAGCCCATGGATCTTTTGATTCTGCTCGTGGGGCGACGAGGTCGGCTCGTCTCTCGGAGTGAAATCGTGGAGGCGCTTTGGGCCAAGGATGTGTTCGTCGACGTCGAGAACGGTGTAAACACCGCGATCCGCAAGCTTCGGCAGGCGCTGCGCGATGTACCGGACACGCCGACGTTTATCGAGACGGTGCCGGGCAAGGGGTATCGCTTCATTGCGGGGGTCGAGGCCCTGCCGGATGCAGTACCTTCGCCGCTGCCGCCTGCTGCTGCACCCCCATCCGTCGTCGTTGGTGAGCAAAAGTCGGCTGCCACGGCTGAGACGGCCGCAACGGGGGCGTCAGTGGCTGTTCCAGAGGCGGTAGTCGGCGAGCGTGCTGCCGGGCGGCGCGCGAGCGCGCGCCTTGTCTTGGGAGCCCTCACGGTCGTGGCGCTGGCCGGGGTGGTCCTCTGGGGGTGGCAGCGGCGGGCTGAATCAGGCACTCGCGTCACGATCGCGGTGCTGCCGTTCGACAACCTCAATCGTGACGCGGAAACCGACTATCTCGCCAGTGGTCTTACCGAGGACACGATCGTCTCGCTAGGCCGGATCGACCCTGAACGGGTGTCGGTCATCGGCCGGACCTCGATGATCGCCTACAGGGGCACCACGAAGTCGCTGGCGGAGATCGGCCGCGAACTTGGGACCGACTATCTCGTGGAGAGCTCACTTCGCGCGGAGAGCAGCCATCTGCGGATCACCGCCAGGCTGATTCGCGTGCGCGACCAGGTACAAATCTGGTCCGACTCCTTCGACAGCAACACCAGCAGCATCCTCGGCTTGCAGCAGGAGATCAGCTCTGCCATCGCCGAGCAGGTCAGGACGCGTCTTTCTCCCGAACGCCAGCGCGCGATCGAGCGGCGGCACACGCAAAATGCCGACGCATACGACTTCTTTCTTCGCGGGCGCCACTCCTTGAATCAGCGCACGCCCGAGGCGATGCAGCACGCAATCGACTCCTTTCAGCGGGCGACCGTTGCCGATCCCACCTATTCACTCGGGTGGGCGAATCTTGCCATGGCATACGGCACGAGCCCGATCAATAGCGACGTCGACCCCCGGCGCGTCTCTCCGGCCGCTCGCGAGTCGGCAGTTCGAGCCGTGGCCGCCAACCCCGACGTTGCGGAGGCGCAGCACGCCCTCGGGCACGTCAACTGGGCGTTCGAGTGGGACTGGCCCACTGCTGAAGCAGCTTTCAGGCGGGCCATAGAACTGGACCCCAGCTACTCGCTGGTCCACCTGATACTTGCGCACCTGCTCTCGCAGACAGGTCGGCACGCCGAGGCGGAACCATTCATGCGCCGCGCCCTCGAATTGGACCCGCTGAACCCGCTGTCGTACGCGTTATCGTCGCAGGTGGCATTCCAGGCCCGCGACTACGCCGGCGCCTTGCAGCACGCCAACCGCGGCATCGCCCTCGACCAGGAGTTCTGGATAGGACACCAGATGCGCGGGCAGGCGCTCGAGGCGTTGGGCGATCACGATCTCGCCTTGAAAACGCTGACGACCGCCGCCCGACTCTCAGGCCAGAACAGCAAGCCGATATCGCTGACGGGATACATCCTCGGGCGGTCCGGGCGCACGGCCGAAGCGCGTGATCTGCTCGGGGCGCTGGAGATGGCCTCCCGCCAGCGGTACGTTCCGCCGTATGCGCTCGCCCTCGTGCATGCCGGGCTGGGCGATGCGGACGCGGCCTTCGAATGGCTGGATCGCGCCTACGCCGCGCGCGACGTGCACCTGATGTTCCTCACGGTCGACGTCAAGTGGGATCGGTATCGCACTGATCGGCGATTCGGAGATCTTCTCGCACGGTGCGGCTTCACTACGATCGGTACGCGAGCCGGCAAAGCGATCGAGCGCTGAGTGCGCGCACTGGGCTACTTCGTCGCACCTGAACAGCCGGCCACTTTCGGCATTCCGGCGGCGTTCATGAGCGCCCCGTTCGACATTACCCAGCGCGCGCACTTTGTCACTTTTTCTAGTGGTCCCGCAGCACGTCCAGCGGATTCGTCGCGGCGGCGCGACGGGCCGGCAGATAACAAACCATCAACGCGCCCGCTCCGACGAACAGAGCAACCAGGCTCAGCGTGGCAGGATCGTGAGGACTGATTCCGAACACGACCGATCGCAGCACGTCGCCCGCGCCGATCGTCGCGAGCGTGCCGAGCGCGACGCCCGCAACCGCCAGGATCGAGCCCTCGCTCATCACTGCCTGCAGCGTTTGCGCCCGTGACGCACCCAACGCAACGCGGATTGCCAGCTCTCGGCGGCGCTCCGAGACCATTCGACCCAGCCCGCCCGCCAGTCCGGCCAAGGCGATTGCGAACGCGAGCAGTGCCACACCGCCTCCGAGCACCGCACGAAGGCGTCGATCGGCCACCGATCGCTGCACGACGTCGTCCAGGCGCCGTATCGGCATAACCGGCATCCGCGGATCGACCTCGCGCAGGACGGCATTCAATGCCGGCGCTGCGGCGAGTGCGTTGCCGTTGGTCCTGAGGGCCAGGTAGAGCTGTCCTGCGGGGAGCTCTTTCCAGAGCACGTAGATTGCGGGTCCCGGGGCAGATTCCAGACCAGAGTACTTGACGTCGGCCACGACACCGAGCACGGTCGCGCGTCCGCGGCCGCGCATGCCCGGCAACTCGATCGGCAATTGCGTTCCGATCGGATTCACGTCCTTCACCAGGACTCTCGCGGCGGACTGGCTCAAGAGAACGACGAGATCGCCGCGCCGCTCATCGCTTTCGTCGAAGTATTTGCCCTGCAGCAGGCGTGTGCCGAGCGCCTCCAGATAACCCGGAGTAACCGATGCGAGCGACAGTTCCGGCGTCTCGGTGACGTTCGGACCGATCCCGAAACGAGCCGTGACTACGAGCGGCGCATTGTCCGGCGGCAGGCTGCTGCCGACGCCTGCCGCGACGGCGCCCGGCGTCGCGCGGACGTGCGCCACGAGGTTCTGCATCCAGGCGCGCTGATCAATCGCATCGAACCGCATCGAATCCGCGAGCATCAACTGTGACACGATGACCCCGCGAGGCTCGACGCCGATGTCCGCCTGAAGCAGCCCGAGAAGAGTGCGGATGAGAAGTGCCCCTACGCTCAGCAGCAGAGCCGCGAGCGCGATCTGGACGACGGCAAGTACTCTGCGGACGCGGACACCGGCGCGACCAGTGCCAACCCACTCTCGCGCGATAGTAGTTTCCGAGGTGATGGAGCGGATGGCAGGCGTCGCGGCGGCCACCGATACCAGCGACGTGACCGCCAGGGCGAACCCGAGCACGGCCCAGTCCACGCGAACGTCGGCCAGACGCGGCACGATTCCGGCGCCCCAGGAACCGATGACGCTGACTCCGCCGACGGCAAGCGCGATGCCGAGCACCGCCCCCGCAACCGCGATCAGGAGCGACTCCGAGAAAATCGTCGTGAACAGCCGGGAGCGACTCGCGCCAAGCGCCAGGCGAATCGCGAATTCGCGACGACGCGCGACCGTGCGGCCGACGAGGATTGTCGCAATGTTTGCGCTCGCAATGAGAAGCACAATCACGGCCGAGGCCACGAACACTGCTAGCACGGGCTGCGCGCGACCGATGATTGCGTCTTTCAGGGATGAGACAGGTGGCCTCGCGGCCGGACTGCCCTGGAAATCCGGGACGAGCCTCTGCCGTGCGGCGGCAACATTGGCATTGGCCTGCGCGATCGTGACTCCCGGTTTGAGCCGGGCGATCAAACGGAACCGTCGCTCGTCCTGGGATCGGTCGAACGAAACGGCCGGGGCCGATCGCGCCGGAATCCAAACGGCTGTCCCTTGCGACGGAAACGCGAAGTCGGCGCTCATGACGCCAATCACCGTAGCCGTGACCTCCCCGACGATGATGCTGCGTCCCAAAAGGCTAGCCAGGGGAATACCGGTCTGCCGGGCCAGACGCTCGCTCAACACAGCCACCGGCTCGGAGTCGCTCGGCGCGAACGCTCTCCCGGCCAGTGGCGCACTTCGGAGCGTCTCGAAAAAGCCTTCGTCGACGGACGCGACCGGTAAGAATCGAGGTTCGTCGAGGCCACGAACCGTGAAGCCGCTGCCTGCGTACGCCGCGACGTGTTCGAGGTTCGAGA
>JACDDJ010000131.1 GCA_013817065.1 Acidobacteriota bacterium | reverse complement strand
CGCGGCGCGGTTCATGGGGCTACAATTCCTGGCAACACAACCTTCCTCGGGAGCCACCATGTCGAACAAGCAGATCATGCGAACCGGCCGTATCCAGGCGATGACGGTCCTCCTATTTGCCGTCGCCTCTCTACTCACCACACCCGTAGTCGCGACGAACCACGCGCAGGATCCGGCACCTCCGACCACAACTCCGGCCGCCGCTTGCGTCGGCGTGATGGCGGCGACCGTAACTGGCGTCGGCGGTAATGCGGCAGAGAGCGGCGAGGCGCTTCGCGATCTGCTGGTCAGCTTTCTCAGTGGACCGTCGATGCAGCCCGTCGCGCTGGAATCGCGGGTGCGGATCCAGGCCATCGAGGAGGCGAAGCAGAAAGGCTGCGCCTACGTCGTTACCACGACCGCCACCATGAAGCGTGGCGGTAGCGGCGGCTTCGGCAGGGTTCTTGGACAAGCGGCTGGAAACGCAGCGTGGTACATCCCGGGCGGATCCGGTGCCGCGGCGGCCGGTCGCGCGGTCAGCTACGGAACAGCGCGCGCGCTCGGTGACATGGCCGCGACAACCCGCTCAAAGGATGAAATGCGTCTCGAGTGGACGGTCACCTCGCTGGCCGCTGGCGCCCGCCCCGGTTCCCCGCGCAGCGAGAAGCTCAAGGCATCCGCGGATGGCGAGGATCTGCTCAGCCCGCTCGTCCAGCGCGCGGCTGAATCGATCGTCGAAACCGTCATGAAATAAGCGGCAGCTGTTCTGGGCGAGAGAACACGAATATCCATGCGAGCACAGGCTGCCGCCCGGACGACCATCGCGGTTGAAGCCCGCTCCGGCCTCGACCCCTGGACGTCTGCGGAACTCCCAAGCCCGCCCAGGCCGCGGGGCCTTGGCTGGCTAGCAGTCGTCGGTCCGGGCGTCATCGTGCTTGGCGCGTCGATCGGCGGCGGCGAGTTTCTGCTCGGGCCCGCGGCGTTCGTGCGCCACGGCCTCGCACTTCTCTGGGTCACTGGGGTCGCGGTCTGGCTGCAGACCGTCTTCAACACTGAACTCATGCGCTACACGCTGGCGACCGGCGAACCGGTATTCACCGGCTTCATGCGCACGCGACCGTCCTCAACGCTGTGGGCCTGGATCTACGCCATCCTCTACTTCCTTCAGATCGGTTGGCCGGCGCTGGCCGCCAATGCCGCCGGCGCCATCTTCTTTCTGTTTGTCCGGCGCCTCGCCGGTGGCGACGACGCGACCCTGACATATTTCATTGGTGCGGGAACGTTCCTGGCCTGCGCGGCCATCCTGCTCGTGGGCCGACGGATCGAACGCACGCTCGAGATCCTCAACTGGGTGCTGGTCACCTGCATCCTCGCGAGCTTTCTTGTTCTCGCTCTGATCTATGTTCCGGGCGCGACCTGGGTCGCCGCGGGAGTGGGGTTCGCCGGCTTTGACGTTATCACCGGTGCCTTCGACTTTCTCCCTGCCGGCGCGGACTTCGTGCTGATCGCGGCGCTGGTCAGTTACTCCGGCGCGGGCGGTGTTGCCAACATCGTCCTTTCCAATTGGGCGCGCGACAAAGGCTACGGGATGGGCGCGCGCGCCGGCTACATCCCGGCTGCCGTTGGTGGCCACAAGGTCCACCTCGCCCACACCGGCTTCATCTTCACGCCCGACGCGGAGGCGATGCGCCGGTGGCACGGCTGGTGGCGGATCGTACGGGCCGATCAGTGGGGGGTGTTCTTCATCGGCGCGATTCTCGGGATGGCGCTGCCGGCGATGCTCTACGTGACGTTCATCCCGCGCGGCTCCGACATTCGCGGCCTTGGCATCAGTGCCGCGCTGGCGTCGGGCATCAGCGCGGAGGCTGGGCCATTGCTCGGCGGCGTGATCGCTTTCCTCGGCGCGTGGATCCTGTTCAAGACGCAGCTCGATCTTCTCGAGGGCATGGTCCGCGCGATCACCGACATCCTGTGGACGGGCAGTGGGCGCGTCCGCGGCTGGCGCGGCGGTGACGTCCGCGCCGTCTACTACACCGTCCTCGCGGTGGTGGTGGTGTGGGGAATGATTGCGTTGCGGCTCGCACCGCCGATCGCGCTATTGCAGCTTGCCGCTAATGTCGGCGGATTCGTGTTCGTGGTGGCGTCGCTTCATCTCCTCTACATCAACACCCGCTTGCTGCCCCTCGAGCTGCGCCCGCCCCTGTGGCGTCGCGCGTCCCTGGTGGCAATGTCGCTCTTCTATGGATTCTTCGTGTCGCTGTCGCTCTGGAGCGTCTTTCGATAAGCTTCATCGGATGAGACTGCAGCCGGTCACGGCAACCGCTGGACGCTTGACGTCCGTCTTCATCACCTGCGCGCCCCATCGTCGGCATGCGAGTGGATGTCGATGAACCCCGGTGCGACGAACTTGCCCGTCGCATCGATCACGCGTGTCGCGGTGGCGTTGCCCAGTCGTCCGACCGCGACGATGCGTCCATCGCGGACGCCGACGGCAGCAAGAGATAGCGAAGATGCGTGAGCTCGTGCGGCCTCAAGGAAGGCGCGGTCGGCCTCTCGGCCGGACTCGATCGAGTACGAGCCTGGCCGATGGAGTGTGACGGGCGAGCTCGTCGAACTCGCCAGGGAGTTGCCACCATTTGACGGCGTTTACATTTCGCACGAGCGGAGCGAAGGGTCCGATCCGCTGTGGTATGTGCCGAGCGTGGATGGCCCGGGCGCGCCGACGCTGCTCGATGCGGTCCGCGAAACGATCGAATCGGTGAGCGAAGTGGCGCGCGCGTGATCGCGTCGCACATCAAGGCCAAGGGCGCGAACTACTGGGGATCGAGCGCGGCGGCGATCAGCCTGATCGAACGGGCGCGGCAGCGGGGCGTGGACGTCTGGGCCGATCAGTATCCGTACTCGACGAGTGGCACCGACGGTTCGACGGTCCTCATTCCCGATTGGGCCGTCCGCAGTGAAGGCGCGAGTCAGGGGACGAACGGGCGTGCCGAGGCACTTCGAAAGACGATCGCGGATCCGAAGCTCCTTCAGACGCTGCGGTCTGACGTCGCGCACGAGATCGCGCGTCGCGGCGGCGCCGAGAACGTCGTCGTTTACGAGTACACCGACAAGTCGCTCTACGGAAAACCGCTGGCCGAGATCGCGAAAAGGTGGCGGGCCGGTCCGGTGGAAGCCGCGATCCGCATTCAGCTCGATGGTCTGCCGAACCGCGCCGGTGGCGCGAGGATGCGCGGATTCTCGATGCACGAGAACGACATGGAGGCTTTCGCGAAGCAGTCGTGGGTGGCGACGTCCACCGACGCCGGCATCTCGCTGCCCGAAGGTATGGCGGCGGATCTCGTCGTCCTCGATCTCGGGACTATCCGTGATAAGGCCACGTTCTTCGAGCCGCACCAGTATTCAGAAGGCGTTGAGCACGTCTTCGTCAACGGCGTCGCCGTCGTGGACGGATCGAAGATCACGTGGTCACTGCCCGGTAAACTCATCACCCGTTAGAATCCGGACGTCGATGTCACTCCACATCGGTATCGTCGCCTGCTCTGCGGAGGGTGCCGCGCTGTGCTATCGCACCATCTGCACGGAAGGCAGCCGTCTGCTCGGCAAGCACGCCCATCCAGAGGTGTCGATGCACACGCCGTCGATGGCCGATTACGTCGTGTGCCTGGATGGCGACGATCTGCAGGGTGTCGCTGACCTGATGTTGTCGTCGGCGGAGAAACTGGCCAACGCCGGAGCCGACTTCCTGATCTGTCCCGACAACACCATTCACCAGGCCTTCCACCTGGTGGAGCCGCATTCGCCACGTCCGTGGCTGCACATCGCGAGAGTGGTTGCCGCCGAAGCCGGCGCGCGGGGTTTCAGGCGGGTCGGCTTGACCGGGACCCGATGGCTGGTAAGCAGCGCGGTCTACCCGGACGCGTTATCCGCCCGCGGTATCGACTGCGTCCGCCCCAGCGACAGCGAGCGTGACGAGGTCGGCCGCATCATCATGGACGAACTGGTGGTGGGGCAGTTCCTGCCCGAGTCGGTAGCGTACTTTCAACGAACGATTCAGAATCTGGCGAGCGGCGGCTGTGACGCCGTCGTCCTCGGGTGCACCGAGATCCCGCTGATCATCACTGACGAAAACTCTGCGCTGCCGACGCTCGACAGCACGCGGCTGCTCGCGCGCGCCGCGGTCAGGCGCGCGCTTCAGGTGGATGGCGAGGCCGTTCGCTAAAGTAACTGGCACAGCGTCACTTGATCGTCTTCTTGGTCGACGGGGGCGCGATGATGGTCGGGTCGAGCCCTTTCCGCTAAGGTGAGGATCCGAGTGCGGCCGGCAGCGATCATGGGCGGGCTCCAGTTCAAGAATGGCAGATCGTAGATGGTAGATGGAAAAGTGAGCCGGGATACGATCAATCGATGTCGTTATTCGCGTCCGGCGGCGGGCTGAACCGGGCCCCCTGGTTCCTCCCGGCAGTCGCCATCGCGCTGCTCGGCGCCGCGCTCGACATCGCGCAGTGGACCAGGCCGGTTCCGTTCTGGGTCGACGAAGAGATGATCGCGATCAACCTTCGCGATCGGCAGTTATTCGATTTGCCCGGCGCTCTGTGGCTCGCCCAGAGTGCGCCTCTGGCGTGGTTGGTCGCACAGCGCATCGTCCTGCTGACCCTCGGCTCCAGCGAGATGATGCTGCGGCTCGTCCCGCTCCTGTTCGGGATCGCTACGCTTGGGGCCGCGCTCTGGATCGGCCGGCGCTGGCTGCATCCGCTCTCAGCTTCGCTCCTGGTCCTGGTCTGCGCTCTCGCGCAGTGGCTCTCGCACTACCGCTTCGAGCTCAAACATTATTCGGCGGACGCCTTCTGGGCGTTGCTGCTGCCGGCGCTGGCTGCGTGGGCCGTCGAAGACGCTGACGACGGGGAGACGGTCGCGACCGAGTGGCGGTGGACGCGCTGGTGGGCGATTGCGGCACTCGCGCAGTGGACCTCCAATGGAGCGTTCCTCGTCACGCCCGGTTGTGCCCTCTTCGTATTCGCGGTGATCCTCCGCAGGCATGGCGGCGCAGCGGCCATTCGCTTTGCCGCGACCGGGACGCTATGGCTCGCGTCCCTCGGCGTGCACTACCTGCTGTCGCTGCAGTATGCCCACCACAGTCACTATCTGCAGAACTACTGGAGTGCTCACCTGGTTCCCGCATCAATGGGCCTGGGAGAGAGCGTGATCTGGCTCGGAGGACGGCTCGAGGCGCTGGCGAGCAACCCCGGGGGCGCACCCATCGGCTTGGCGTTGTGGGCCGGCGCGTTCTGCGGTTTCGCCGTCAGTCACAGACGCCGCCTGGCGGGCAGCTTCGTCACGGTGCCGCTTGCGGGGTTCGCGCTCGCAGCGCTGCGCCTCGTGCCTTTGAGCGACCGGCTCGCGCTCTGGATCATCCCGTCGCTGTATGTCGGCGTTGTCCTCCTGTTCGAGCGTGGCCTGCGACTCCTGGCAACGGGCTGGCGTCCTCCCCGGCTGCTGCGCCTGGTCACGGGAGTAATTGCCGCGTGCGCCGGGCTGTACGTGGCCGGTGATGTCGCTGTGAACGGATACCGTAATCTCGACATCGGCGTTCCGATACACGGCAATCGCGGAGTCGACGACCGGCTGGCCGCGCACTGGCTGATGGATCGGCGCCAACCCGGCGACGCCATTGTTACCACGCGCCTGGGCTGGCCGGCATTGTGGTGGTATGGCGGCATCCCGCTGTCACGGCCTACGCCCGGTGGACGCCTGCGCGACGGCTCGGTCATGTACGAGGTCTCGCACGAGAGAGAATCACCCGGGTGCGAGAAGGCACTTCAGGACGTGCTGGTCTCGCACCGGCGGATGCTGGTGCACGTCGGGTTCCCCGAGATGCCGGACGGTTTCTACGATTTGGTCGTCCGTCAGCTTTCGACGATCGGCAGGGTGGTCGAGCAAGAGAGCTTCCCGTATCTAAGCCGCACCGCTGTTGTCGAATTGCGCCATCCGCCGTCTGATAGCGTCCCTGCCACGGCGCCAGCAACCCGGCCCCCCGATCAGGCTCTGCTCACCGGCTGTGTCACGGCGTCCGTTGCCCGCCGCTGGTGATGAGCGGCGTGGTGTCGCCAAATGCACCCCACCTGTCTCCCCAAGGATCCACAAAACGCCCGCAAGCCCTTCCATAAACAGGGCTGTCGAGGTAGGATCTCAGACCCACAAACGTCCAGCGGGGCATTTATTGGAGGCGCGCAGCGTGATTCGTGCATTCGGTGTGTCGGACGCAGGGTCCGTTCGCAAAACGAACGAGGACAAGTTCGTTTCGAGCTTGGAGATCGGGCTCTTTGCTGTCGCCGACGGCATGGGCGGCCACAAAGCCGGCGAGGTTGCCGCTCAGCTCGCAATCGATGCGATCACCGGGTTCGTCTCACGCTCGGCCAACGACTACGACGTCACCTGGCCCTACGGGATCGACGATGCGCTGTCGTTTGACGGGAACAGGCTGCGGACGTCCATCTTTCTGGCCAATCGGAAGGTCTTTCGCGCCGCCGAAAGCAGTGACGACTACGGCGGCATGGGCACGACGATCGTCGGTCTTCTCATCACCGGCTCCCACGCGGCCATCGGTTCCGTAGGCGACAGCCGCGTCTATCTGCTGTCTGACGGCCGCCTCGAACAGGTAACGACCGACGACTCCTGGGCCGCCACGATTCTGGCGCAGGACCCGAAGATGCGTCCCGAGGACGTCGCCAAGCACCCGATGCGCAACGTCCTGACCAATGTGCTCGGCGGCCGGCCGGAGGTTGACATCCATCTGCACGAGCGCGAACTCGAGGGCGGCGAGGTGATGCTGCTGTGCTCCGACGGCGTCCACGGCGTGCTGAGCGCCGACGATCTAAAGAACCTTCTCCAGAGCACACCGGACCCGGAAGCTGCCGCTGACGCCATCGTCCGGCAGGCGATCGAGGCTGGCAGCCGCGACAACCTCACGGCACTGGTCGTTTCGTACGAGACCGACAAGTGACAGGTGCGCCCGCGCCGACGCTGCCGGAACGGATCGGCCGCTATCGCGTCATCGACCGCATCGCCAAGGGCGCGATGGGAAGCGTGTATGCGGCGATGGACGAGCAGCTCGGTCGCCAGGTGGCGGTCAAGTTGATGCTCGCCGCCTTCGAGGAGGATCCGGAACTGCGCGAGCGCTTCTATCGCGAGGCCAGGATCACCGGACAGCTTACCCACCGCAACATCGTGACGGTGTTCGATCTTGGCGAAGACGCCGGGCGGCCCTTCATCGTGATGGAGCTGCTCGACGGGCGGCCGCTCAACGAACATCTCCACACCGACGCCCCTGCGACCCTGGATGAGAAGCTCGACCTGATGCTGCAGGCCCTCGACGGACTGCAGAATGCGCACGAAGCCGGTGTCGTTCACCGCGACATCAAGCCGAACAATCTGCTGGTGCTGCGTGACGGGACGCTGAAGGTGCTCGACTTCGGCGTCGCGCGTCTTGCCTCCTCGAACCTCACCGCGGCGGGGATGCTGCTCGGCACACCTCAGTACATGTCGCCGGAGCAGGCGCGCGGCCAGAACCTGGACGCGCGCGCCGACGTGTTTTCAATCAGCGGCGTCTTCCACTACATGTTGAGCGGGCACCCGCCGTTCGGCGCCCGCGACATGCGGAAGATCCTGAACGCGATCATCAACGAGCCGCCGCTTCCATTGTCGGACGCCGAAGCGCCGGAGCCGCTGCGGAAGGTGCTGAGCAAGGGCCTCGCGAAATCGCCGGACGACCGTTATCAGCAGTGCGCCGACATGCGCGCCGATATCGAGCAGGTCCGCGGTTCGATCGCGTCCGCCAACTCCCGGGTGATGGATGCGGCGCGCGGCCGTTACCGTCAGCTCACGTCGCTCATCGAGGAGCGACGCTCGTGCGGCCGCGGACTGGCGATCGCCGATATCGACGCGTCTTGCAACGAGGCACTGAGCCGGATCCAGGCGCGCTTCCCGGCATTTGCCGGACCCGACGGCGTCCTTCTCGATCGCGCCGCCGCGAATGCCGCGCTCGAGGCGCTTCAGAGCCTCTACAACGCCGAACGCGCGGCACTCGCAGCGATGCAGGATCGTGCCCTCGACGACGCGTCCGTCGTGGCGCCCACGAAGGAATCGTTCTGGCGCGGACTCCTGAAACGCCGCGGTAACTGACAGACACACTGTGATCAAGAAACTGGTCCTCAGCGACGGCACCCGCGAACGGGAACTTCACCTGGTCGGACGCATCGCCGTCGGCCGCGATCCGGCGTGCGAGATCAGCCACGACGACGCGTTGCTGTCGCGCCGCCATGCCGAGTTCGTCACTGCCGGCAATGTCGTGAAGGTCAAGGATCTTGGCAGCCGCAACGGGGTCTTTGTGAATGGCGCGCGCGCGAGCGAACAGGAACTGGAGCCGGGTGACGTCGTGCAGATCGGTCCGCTGCGCGCTCGCTTCGTGGTCGATGCAGGGCCTCGCAGCATCAGTCCCGAGGCTCTCGACGTCGACCGCACGGCTGTCATCCGTAAGGCACCGGCGGTACCCGCGACGGTTCCAACACCGGCGCCAGCGCCCGTGCACCCTGCCGTCGCCCTTGCGTTTGAAGAGGTCGATGAGGATGCGACCAGGCTGGTGCCGGCCCGCGCCGCGGAGTCGGCATCCGAATCGTTGCCGCTGTTCATGCGGCCCGGGGAGGCTGTTGCCCAGGAAGAGGGCGATGAAGAGGGCGACGAAGAGGACGAGGACATCACCCGCTTCTCGGCCGCTCCCGAGATTCCTGCGCCGCGCTCCGCCCTGCGCAAAGTTGAACTTCCGCCACAGGTCGCCGCCGTCGAGCCGGCACTGGTGCGGCCGCGTGCCTCGGCACCGCTGCCGCCTCGAGACTCGCTTGGCGCATTCGTCTATGGACAGCTGACGGCCCTGGCGCTTGCCGTCCTCTCCACGGCGACGATTGCGATGGTGATGTGGACGCGATCGCTCGGTGCCGACGGTACCGGTCCGTCCTCATCGCTCGCCTGGTTCGCGCTGCCGGTCGCGGCCGCGATTGCGGGCACTGTCGTCATCGGGGCAGCGGTCAACCGGCGCATCACACGTGCGCTCACCGAGCACGGGCGCGCGCGGACCTACCAGGCCGGTAGAGAAACGTCGGCCTGAATGGAAAAGGGAAGAGGGTATATGGAAAAAAATCCCTGCGGAACAGTGAGCGTTTCCATGTTCCATTTTCCCTGTTCCATGTCGCAGGATGCCGTTTCGGCATCCTGCTAAGGGGGCACCAGGGTGGCACGGTTACGAATCATCGGCGGAGATGGGCTCGAGCAGGTGGTCGACGTCCGCGAGCAGCGGCTGCAGATCGGCCGCGGCCGCGACAACGACGTCGTGCTGCCGGATCCCGAGAAGGGGGTGTCGCGCACGCACGCGGAAC